>NZ_JASJWL010000053.1:0-32188 GCF_035019225.1 Pseudomonas sp. CCC4.1
CGGGAATAGCTCAGTTGGTAGAGCACGACCTTGCCAAGGTCGGGGTCGCGAGTTCGAGTCTCGTTTCCCGCTCCAAATTTTGTTTTTTGGAGCAACGCAGTTTCAAAAAACACACAGAAAGCAGCCTTCGGGCTGCTTTTTGCGTTTCCGGGGTTTGCTTTTCGACCCGTACGCAAACACCTCTAAGCTCATAACCAATCGATCTGCAAGAAAACTGCGACTGGCGCAACAAGGATTCAAACCTGTTTTGAGTTCATCAGATGTCGCATTATTTCGATAGCGCCCAACAACGGGACATCCAGGCCTTGTCCCGTACCTTCACCGGTCGAACCCAGTGGCCTACCTGGTTATTGCTGCTTGCCGTTCCCACCGCCTGGTTTGCGTTGCTGCTGGGCAGCCCGGTGCTTGGCGCTGGCTGGACGATTGTGCTGCTGATCCCGGTGGTGGTGCTGTGGATGTCGGTGCAGCACGAACTGCTGCACGGCCACCCCACAGGTTCCAGTAACCTTAACAAGGTGCTGGGCTACGCACCTTTTGCGCTGTGGTACCCCTATACCCTCTATCGGGACAGCCATTTGCAGCATCACCGCGATCATGACCTGACCTTGCCCGGCATTGACCCCGAAAGCCGCTATTTAAGCCAGGCTCACTGGCAGGGCAGTTCCAGTCTGCTGCGTGGTTTGCTCTGGCTGAACAAAACGGTGCCCGGACGCCTGCTGCTGGGCCCGCCCCTGGCATTGCTCGGCATGGCCAGGGAGGAGTTGCATCGCCTGCGCAGCGGCGAGCGGAAAGCCTGGTGCATGTGGCTGACCCACGGTTTTTTCACGATGCTGATGTTTGCCTTCATCGCGTACTGCAGCGAACTGGCTGTTTGGCAGTATGTATTTCTGGTTACCGTGCCGGTTTTGTCAGTGGGCATGGTTCGTTCCTTTTATGAGCACCGTCCCGCATCCCGGCCGGAACAGCGAACGGTACTCAATGAAGCCGGTTGGCCCTGGACCTGGCTGTTCCTGAACCTCAACTTGCATCTGGTGCACCATGATTTACCGGGTTTGCCGTGGTTTTACATGCCCAGGGTCTACCGTGCGCGACGAGAGCAGTGGCAGCAGCGCAGCGGCGGTTTTCTGGTGCAAGGCTACGGTGAACTGATTCGCCGTCACGCGGTGCAGGCGATTGATAGCCCGCAGCATCCGTTCAGTTAATTTCACAAGGTGCCTTCCATGTCTGGCCGTTATGCCGAATTGGCAATGTATGTAGCCCCCCAGCAGGTCAGCGAAGCCAATGAACGCTGGTTGACCCGTGTTCTCGAGCTTTTGCAGCATACCCGTGGCGATGCCCGGGGCCTTGGCCTGCTGGAGTTGTTCAGGGCCCCCGAGTTGTTGCTGAGCCAGACCTGCGGTTATCCGCTGTTGACCCAGTTGCGCGGTCAGGTGCAATTGGTCGGTCGCCCGCATTACGAATGGCCCGACAGCCATGGGGGGGAGCATTGCAGTGTGATTGTCAGCCGTGATGCAGATCCGCGCCGCGATCTGGGCGCTTTCGCGGGCAGCCGCGGGGTGATCAATGATCAGCACTCCAACAGCGGCATGAATCTATTGCGCCATCGCCTTGCGCCCCTGCAGCGCGGTGGGCGCTTTTTTGCCTCCGTGGCCGTCAGCGGCGCGCACCGGCAAAGCCTGCGCTGGGTGCGCGAAGGTTGGGCCGACCTTGCCGCCATCGACAGCGTGACCTATGCCTACCTGGCCCGCTATGCGCCGGCAGAAGTTGCCGGGCTGCGGATTGTGGCGCGTACGGCCTCCAGCCCGACCTTGCCTTACATCACTGCGCTCAGTGCCGGACGTGACGGCGCAGGGCAGATTCGCCAGGCAATGAATACGGCCTTGGAGCAATTACCCGAAGTAGCTCTAACCTTGGGGCTGCGGGAAGTTTTACCAGCCAGTGAAGCGGATTATCAGATGGTTCTCGATTATCGGCAGGAAGCGGCTGAGTTCGGGTATGACGTGTTGCAGTAGTGGAGCCATACTTAATAGCTGAAACGAATAAACAAATGTTTTTTTAGTATTTAAATTGCATAAAACCATTTGCTAGGATCGCCGCACCGGATCACCGGATCACCGGACATACCGTTCTGTTTAATTCCTGGAGCCCCTATGTCCGGCGCCGACATCGCTCACCGCGACCATGTGAGCCAGCTTTATCGCACCCACTATTTGTGGCTGCATGCACGTTTGTGCCGTTACCTCGATTCCAGCAGCTACGCTGAAGACATCGCGGCCGACACGTTTGCCCAGCTTTTAAGCGCACCTCAGGGGCAGGTCATCCGCGAGCCGCGTGCGTTGTTGACGACTATCGCCCGGCGTCTGATCTTTCAACTGTGGCGTCGCCGGGATGTGGAACGGGCCTATCTGATGAGTGTGCAACAGCAAGAACCCCTTCATTTCCCCTCGCCAGAGACCCTGGCCCAGGCAATTCAAGCCTTGCAGATGATTGATGCCCGGCTCGATGGTTTGCCCGACAAGGTAAGGGAAACCTTCGTTCTATCACGGGTCAATGGCCTGACGTATCCCGAAATCGCACAACAGCTGGGCATATCCCGGCGCAGCGTGAGTGACTACATGGTTCGCGCCCTCAAGCGTTGCGCCATGCACGCCACCGCGCAACCCACCTACCGCCCCTCCATAACAAGAGAATCCGCATGAATAACTTGAAAAAATGGCTCGGTGGTCCGCTGCTGGCCTGTGCATTGATCACCCAACCGGTGCTGGCCGAGCAGAAGGCACCGGTTCACTTTGGTGATATCACCTGGGAAAGCGGCAGCCTGATTACCGAAGTGCTGCGCCTGATTACAGAGAAAGGCTACGACGTGGCGACGGACACATTGCCCGGCAGCACAGTCAGTCTGGAAGCAGCACTGGCCAAAAACGATATTCAAGTGATTGGTGAAGAGTGGGCAGGGCGCAGCCCGGTGTGGATCAAGGCCGAAGCCGAGGGCAAGGTGCTGGGGCTGGGCGATATCGTCAAGAACGCCAGCGAGGGCTGGTGGGTGCCGGAGTATGTGATCAAGGGCGACCCTGAAAAAGGCATCAAGGCACTGGCCCCGGACTTGAAGTCGGTCAACGATCTGGCACGCTACAAAGATGTTTTCCGCGATCAGGAAGACCCTTCTCGCGGTCGCTTTCTAAATAGCCCTACCGGCTGGACCTCTGAAATCGTCAACAGCCAAAAGCTCAAGGCCTACGGGCTGGACAAGGACTTCGTGAACTTTCGTACAGGCTCCGGCGCGGCGCTGGATGCCGAGGTCAGCTCATCGATCAAGCGTGGCAAACCGGTGTTGTTTTACTACTGGTCTCCAACCCCGCTGATTGGCCGCTACAAACTGATAAAACTCGAAGAGCCTGCCTTCGATGCCGAAGCCTGGAAAACCCTGGCCGACGCCAACAATCCCAACCCCAAGGGCACCCGCTCCTTGCCGGCGAAACTGGCGATCGGCGTGTCGACCCCGTTCAGCAAGCAATACCCGCAACTGGTCGAGTTCTACCAGAAGGTCGATTTCCCGATCGATCTGCTGAACACAACCCTGGCGCAAATGAGCGAAAAACGCACCGAACCGAGTAAGGCGGCGCAGGCCTTTTTGCGCGAGCAACCGCAGATCTGGCATGCCTGGGTTACTCCTGAAGCGGCGGCCAAGGTCGATGCGGCGCTTAAAGCGAATTAATTCCTTGAACAAGAGCACCGCATGTTTCCTGAAAATCTGACGTTTTCCATCGCAGGATGGGTCAATGATGGCGTTGATGCGCTGGTGAGCAACTACGGCGATGTGTTTCGGCACATCTCCGACACGCTGCTGTGGGCCATCATCCACCTCGAAAACCTGCTGCGCCTGACCCCGTGGTGGCTGATGCTGATCATCGTCGGCGCCATTGCCTGGCATGCCACGCGCAAAATTTTCAGCACCTTGCTGATTGTCGGCCTGTTGTTCCTGGTAGGTGCTGTTGGCCTGTGGGACAAGCTGATGCAGACCCTGGCGCTGATGCTGGTGGCCACAGTGATTGCTGTGCTGCTGGGCATCCCGCTGGGGATTCTGGCCGCCCGCAGCAACCGTCTGCGTTCGGTGCTGATGCCGCTGCTGGATATCATGCAAACCATGCCCAGCTTCGTGTACCTGATCCCGGTGCTGATGCTGTTTGGCCTGGGCAAGGTGCCAGCGATTTTTGCCACTGTGATTTATGCCGTACCACCGCTGATCCGTCTGACCGATCTGGGCCTGCGCCAGGTCGACCGCGAGGTGATGGAGGCGATCAATGCCTTTGGTGCCACGCCGATGCAACAGTTGTTCGGTGTGCAATTGCCGCTGGCCATGCCCAGCATCATGGCCGGTATCAACCAGACCACCATGATGGCCCTGTCGATGGTGGTGATTGCCTCGATGATCGGTGCACGCGGTCTTGGCGAAGACGTGCTGGTAGGCATTCAGACCCTCAACGTCGGCAAAGGGCTGGAAGCCGGGCTGGCAATCGTGATTCTGGCGGTGGTCATCGACCGCATTACCCAGGCCTATGGCCGACCTCGGCATGGGGATCAGAAATGACCGTCAACAAAATAGAAATACGCAACGTTTACAAGGTGTTCGGCAATCGCGAAAAAGCCGTGCTGGCGATGATCCGCGCGGGCAAGAGTAAAGACCAAGTGCTGGCCGAAACAGGCTGTGTGGTGGGCATCAATGACATTTCGCTATCGATCAGGGCGGGAGAGGTTTTCGTCATCATGGGCTTGTCCGGGTCAGGCAAGTCCACGCTGGTGCGTCATCTCAATCGGCTGATCGACCCCAGCAGTGGTCAGATCCTGGTCGACGGAGAAGACATTCTGGATTACGACATGCCTGCCTTGCGCCATTTTCGTCGGCACAAGATCAGCATGGTGTTTCAGAATTTTGGCCTGCTGCCTCACCGCAACGTACTGGATAACGTCGCCTATGGCCTGAAAGTCCGGGGCGAGAGCGTCGCGCAATGCCAGCAGCGGGCCCTCCACTGGATTTCCGTGGTCGGCCTGCAAGGTTACGAGCAGGTGTTCATTCATCAGCTGTCGGGCGGCATGCGTCAGCGCGTCGGCCTGGCACGGGCATTGGCCACCGACACCGACATCATCCTGATGGACGAAGCTTTCAGTGCCCTGGATCCTTTGATCCGTGCAGAGATGCAAGATCAGTTGCTGGAATTGCAGCGCACTTTGCAAAAAACCATCGTGTTTATCACCCATGACCTGGACGAAGCGTTGCGCATTGGCAATCGTATTGCCGTACTCAAGGACGGGCAGTTGATCCAGGTCGGCAGCCCGCAAGAGATTCTGCAGGCTCCGGCAGATGACTACGTCGGCCGTTTCGTCCAGCGCCGGCGCACCAGTGCCTGATCCTGTACATATCCAGATACCGCCTGTAATGCGGATTCATTGCGTTTAATCAGCCGATCCGGTTCTGCCTCTCGCGGGCGTAACCCTCGTCTAATTCAACGCGATGAACTGTCATGAAAACACTTTCGACCACCCCTGATGCCATGATCCGCTACTCGGCCCTGAGTAGCTTTGCGGGTCACAGTTTTGCCCTGCGCCCGACGTTTCAAGGTGTCGTTGCCAGCTGGTTCAAGCAAGCGCTACAGGATAAATACCCGGCGCTGAACGTGGATTTTACGCAGCTCGCTATCGCTGAGCCATTGAGCCATGAGAACTCACCGGGCATGCCCAGGCGCTATCGTTTCATGGCCGTTGCGGATGTGATGATTCAGTGCTTTATCGACTCAACGCCGGTGGTGCTTATCCAGGGGGTTCACCGCCTGAGCGTCGATAAAAACGAACTGTCTGCGCATCCATTGGCGGTGAACATGGCGGAGCTGCAAAGCATCATCAACGACCATTCGGGGTTATTGATTGCGGCCTATCAACAGGCGCTGGCCGAATTCTGGAGTGACAGGCAAAACGGCTCATTGGCCCCGCTTCAATGGTTGAGCGAAGTGTTACGGATGGCCCTGGGGGGTGCCGCCCTGATGCCAAACCGCGTGCCTGCCTTGCCTGCCGATCAGGCAGTCGTGCTGGCGGTGGTTGCATCCTTCCCTGACAGGGACAATCGGGCCAGAGGAACCCTCGAAACCCCGGTGCACGCCTATCTGGTCAATATCGACGGTACAGAGAACAACGTTCGGCGGCGCTTTCAACTGCCGGGTGTGGTGCTGATCACCCGGCAAATGCCCGATCACCTGATTGTGCTCGGTTATTCACTGGAGCACGGGGTTGAGTCCTTCAGCTCGGTACAGGCGTTCGCTACCTGCATGCTGACTCGTGTGTTGCAGGTTGCCCCCGTTCGGTTGTTGAGCTGGAGTCTGCATGAGCCCGAGGGGGACTTTATCACCGGCCTGGCCCGCACCTTGCTCGACCAGCAGTTGCGCAACATGGTGCGTGTGGGGCAAGCCGCTCAGGCAGGCAAATGGAGCGTCGGGCGACTGGAGCAGGTGCTGGACGAAGCGGCTGCGATGTTCCCGTTTTTCAGCGAGCAGGAACGCCCGCACCTGGAGAATGTGATCTCCGTATTGCCCGAGTGGCTCAAGCAGGCCAGCTCCGTGGATCAATTGGACTACAGCAGGTTGATGAGCGCAGAAGTGATCTGGCAGCGCCAGACCCGGGGCCGCACCTTTCTGGACGGTATTGATGCATTGCCGGTGTACGCCGAGAAAATGATCAGGCAACGCATCGAGCGCGATCATCCGCGGTCAGGCCTCGATATCTCGCACATTGAGATACATGACGTGGGGGTCGAAAACTTGCAGCTGCCTGTTTTCAGCGACGATGTGCTGTCTTTTGTCGAGTTTGTCCTTGGCTACAGAGGCGGCTGGCCAGTCGGCCTGATCGCGGTCAAGGATCGCACAGGCGCCCCAGCACCTGACTGGTTGACCAGTGGCTACGTGAAAAGCCTTGTGGATGAGCTGGATGTGGGAGTGGGCTATATCGCGCTACTCAAGGGTTACCTGGTGGACGACGACAAGCAAGTCATGCAGCGCGAGGCGTTATATGCGGCCCAACTGAGAATTCAATTGCCGCTGTTGGCCCTGGAGAAAAAAATCAGGGGGCAAGCCGGTTTTACCCCGCAGGGCTTGCATGTGGTCACCCAGGTCATGCGCCACGACGCGCAACGGTCGGTCAGCCATGACTATGTGTGCGTGCGGCCCCTGGGCTTTTACGCCTATGAAGGGGCCAGAGTTGATACGGCGGCGAACATGTTTGTCTTCGGCTCGCTGAATACCCAGACAGGGCCCTTTATCCTGTACCGGCCTTTTGCCCCTGAACCCTTGTTGGAGTATGCCAGCTGGCCCGCATTGTTTGACGCCATCAAGCATCCGGGTGAGCTGCAAGAAAGCATATTGACCTGGCTGGACGATGACGCCCGTGGTTATTACGCCGACGGCGGTTTTGCGCGACCGCATCTGGAGAATGTACTGCTGGAGGGTTTTTTGGCCCTGTTGCCACGTCGCCCGGCGACCTTGAGTACGCGTAGCCTGGTGGGCAACTACTACGGGGCGATGTTTGACGCCAACGTCAGTGCGTTGATGAGCATGGCGGACAACCAGACGGTGTCGACCTCTGAGCGTCGCTGGATGCTGCTCAAGCACTATGGCTGGAGCCTGTTTAACGGGTTGACGTTTTTCCTCAGTGGGCCCTTGCAGAAAGCCGCCTGGCTTTTTCAGACCCTGTTGAGCCTTGATAGCGGTTTGCAGGCGCGAATTGATGGCGATAAAGAGGCGGGGCAACAAACGGTTATCGATCTTTTATTCAATATCAGCCTGGCACTTCTGCACGAAGGTCTGAGATTCAAGGCAAAAGCCAATGCCCGGTTACGCTTGAGTGCCCCTGTCGATGAACCGTTGTTTACGATCTATAAACCTGAGGCCCTCCCGGCGGTTGAGCCAGTGTCCGCTAGCGTTATCGCGCAAAAGAAACAGCCCGATATTGAACCCCGTGCTGCCAGCCAGTATTCGTCCCTGGACTTCTCATGGTTCAGTGCTCAGCCCCGTTTGACAGAGCTGCAGCAGGCAAGCCTGGACACTTTTGTGCTGGATCTGGACTTGAGCCAGGGCACGCGCATCGAAGTAGGCCCCTTAAAAGGTGTTATCAACCATGAGGGCAAGTCATATGTGCAGATCGGTGCCAAAACCTATCGCGTTGGCCGTGACGCGGATGGGCTGGTGATCCAGGACGACAGGCAGCCTGAAAGATTTGGCCCGCGCCTGAGAAGGGATGAGGCCGGGCAGTGGCAACTCGATCTGCGTTTGGGATTGCGCGGCGGCGGTCCCAAAAAAACCATTCAGGCATTGCGCGAGAAAAAGACCCAGAAAGTGGCCGCGTTGCAGCAAGAGGCCGAACGCCTGGACGAAGAGCTTCTGAGGCGCGACCGAGTGCTGAAACTGACTGAAGAGTTGCTGACTAAATTTCCCGATCGGCGAGCGACGTTTGTTGATCGCTACGAAGCTGAGCTGGAAGCGTGGCGCGCGGGTGTGCTGGACATGATCAACGTCAAAACCAGGTCGAACCAAATTATCCCCCTGGAGGGCTTTGAGGCCAGAACACAGGAGACTTGGGTACAGCTGACCTTGAGGCTGTTCAAATTACAGAACTACCTGGAAGAAGCGCTCCGTGAACTGCCGGTATCCAACTCCAGGGTCTCTTATACCGCTTCGCTGCTGGAGGTTCTGGCAGAGATAAACAATGGCTCGAGTGCTCCCTATGAGCGCTGGATTACCAACTTGAAACAGGCCGAACGGCTAGAGGCGCGGTTATATAAAAACTCGCTGCGCGAGTGCGATGCCCTTGATGAGGTCAGAACCAGGCCGTTGCCCAGATACAGCGCACTGGAAGAGATAATCAATCAACCCAATCGGGATTATTTCGACCGCCACTGGTCCGCCGCCTACCTGGAAACCCTGTGCGAACTGGTGATCCGCCGTGATGCGGTCAACCTCATACCTGAAGAGCAATATGCATTTGATCTGTTCGGGCAAGGAACATTGATTGATACCGCCTGGTCGCAATTAAGCTTGCGCCGTGAAGAGACGAAGTATCCCGGAGAGCATCTCGATTTCTTCGATAAGACCATCGAAAAATACGACGCAGCGGAAGGCGTTTGCCAGAACCTTGTCAGTCTTGGCTCCGAGCATTTCCGTAATGAATATCTGCCCGACATTATTGAGGTTCTAAGCAGCCTGAGAACGTTTGCAGAAGCCCAGATGCAGAATGTTATCCGTGAGTCCGAAAGCTCCTCTTCTGAAGCAGAAGAGCCCCGGCCAGGCCCCAGTCGCCTGATCAATGAGCCAGGAGCCGGGGCAGGATCGTCCCGCGGGACTCAGCAAGTAATCAAGACCACAAAAAACCTGACGCTGGTAGGGCAGCGTCGTCCTCCGTCCTCGGAGTCTGAAGATGAAATCGTCGATGTGACTGAGGGCATCGATCAAATGAATATCCGCTCCTATCGCAAAACAGAGGCGGGAGAATGGGAAGAAATCGGTAGCAGCAGACCACCCACTCTTCAGGCTTCACAAGCCAAGTCGTTATCCCGACTCCAGGCTGACGCCCGCACGTTGCTGGAGCGGATTTCGGGAGTCATTGCACAGAACAGGGCAAGCGCTGCAACATCCAGAATACCGATCGAAATAGAAGAAATTCTGAGCTTCAAAGCCAGCTCACTCGACGAGGTGGCGCAGAAGATGGAGCGGATTGTGCTCACATCCAGCCCTGAGGTTGAGCCCCTGACTCAAGAGCGCAGAGCTGGCGCTTTGGCATTAATTACCGACCTGAAGGCGGCGGCCGGCAGGTTGCGCGCCGAGGGCCGAAGCCTGCGCATCAGCATTATCAAGCGGCTGCCGCCAACGGGTGCCAACGTCGAGTATTTAAAGGCCCAGGGCGAGGTAAACATTACCCGCGTGGGGAGGCGGCGGTTTTTGTCCAAAGGCCAGCGCAAGGATTATCTTGAGGAATACGCCATTAGCACTTTGGAGAATAATGAGTTGTGGTTTGCACATTTTCATTACAAGGCAATGGACACACTCGCCGCCGACTTTGACGTGGCCCACTTGAAAACGGCCCAACAGCGCACCCTGAGTGAACAGGCGTTGTACGCCCGGGCACAGAGTTCCCATGACTATATCGCGGTGTATCGCGCCAAACTGGATCGGGCCATGGCGCAGCGGCTTTTTTTATCCCTTCCTTGATTGCGTCAGGCCAGAGCGTAGCGTACTGAGAGCACGCCCTTTTTCTGACTTACGGACAACACGTTGACGGTGCCCAGTTCAGCCAGGGATTGCACATGGGTGCCGCCACATGGATAGCCCGGCAGCTCGCCAAAACGGATGGCGCGCTGCTCCGAGTCCAGGCAGGTATGCCTTTGCAGGTCGGCAGCGATCCATTGTGCCAGGGTGTGCTGTACGGCCTCGGCCTCAAGGGGTTGCGGATTGTCGCCGGCTACAAAGCTTACCCGGCATTCGCCTGGCCAGTGATGGGCTTTGGTGGGTACCCAGCCCAGTTGCTCGCCGCATACACCAATCAAATGCCCGGCCGAATGCAGGCGGGCATGCAACCGACGGCGGGTTTCGTCGACCTGAGCCCGTGCCCGGCCTGTCGGTACGGGCACGCTGACGTGGTGCACGATAGCATCCTGTCCCTGCACAACCTTGATGACCTGGCTGTCGCCGATCCAGCCCGTGTCGCTGGGTTGCCCGCCGCCCTGGGGATGAAAGGGAGTGGCGCAGAGGATGACGGCAAACCCGTCTTCTTGGGGCGCGCAGTGGATGACTTCGACCTCGCAGCTCACGGCGTCGTCATTGAAAAACAGGCGTTGGGTCATGGAGGTGTTCCTGAGCGGGTTTCGTTTTTAGTATAGGGGGGAGTCAGGAGTGTGATAATCCATCAAATTTTCAATGGACCTGTGCGCTGTGAGCATAAATCTCCCGTTGTCATTACTGGCTGAAATGGTCGTGTTTGTGAAAGTGGTCGAGGCAGGCAGCTTCTCTGAAGCCGCTCGTCAGCTTGGCACATCGCCTTCGGCAGTCAGTCGCAGTGTTGCCCGACTGGAAAAAGCCCTGGCCATTCGCTTGCTGCAACGCACAACCCGCAAGCTCGGCCTGACCGATGCAGGTGAAGAGGTTTTCAAACGTTGCGATGAAATGGCCTGTTCGGCTCAGGCGGTGATGGACCTGAGCGGGCGTTTTACCCGGGAGGCCGAGGGGCTCATTCGCCTGAGCGTGCCCAAGGCCGTGGGGCGGTACGTGATACATCCCCATATGCCCGAATTTCTGCGCCGTTACCCCAAGGTTGATGTGCAATTGATCCTCGAGGATCGTTATGTCGATTTGATCGATGACAACATTGACTTGAGCATTCGCATTACCGACCAGCCGCCACCGGGGCTGGTGGGGCGCCAACTGTTCCCGATCGAGCATTTACTCTGTGCCACGCCGCAGTATCTGGCCGGGCACGGGGTGCCGCAGCAGCCTGAGGACTTGCGTGACCATAGTTGCATTTACCTGGGGGAAACCCCGGCTGATGCGCGCTGGAAATTCAGGCAGGGTGGCAGGTCGGTAACGGTGGGGGTGCGCGGACGTTATGCGGCCAATCATACGGGCGTGCGCCTGGATGCGGTGTTGCAGCATATCGGGATCGGCAGCTTGCCGTACTTTACGGCACGCCAGGCGCTGGAGGAGAGGGTGGTGGTGCAGGTGCTGCCCGAGTGGAATTTTATTGCTTCCTACCACGGCGGCGTGTGGTTGCTACAAACGCCCACCCGGTATTTGCCGCCCAAGCTGCGAGTGTTTATCGACTTTCTGGTGGAGCGGATGGCGCAGGAACCGACGCTGGAGATGTGGCGTAATCCGTAGCAGCTGCCGAGGGCTGCGCTGCCGAACGCAGCCGTTGGAACGGCTACAGAGCTTTTGCTTCTTCAAAAAAAGCCCGCCAGGCAAAACCGGGCGGGCTTTTGGGTCGGACTGCGATCAGTGCTGCGGGCTGTCTTGTGTCGTGGGCAGCGCCATCAGTTGTTTTTCCTGATTCCAGTCAAACGGCTCATCGTTCAGTTCTGCTTCGTGGCGGCGCTCTTCCAGGGCCTGATACATGTCCAGCTCTTCATCCGACAGGAAGTTGAAGCAGGCGCCGCCGAAGTACCACAGCAGGTCGCGCGGGACCAGGTGGGCGATCTGCGGATAGCGCTCGATTACCTGGCACATGATGTCCTGGCCCAGGTACTGGCTGTTGATCGGGTCAACCGGCAACGAGCTGCGCATGTCGTCAAAACGCTCCAGGAACAGCGCGTGGCTTTCCTCGGGGATCTGCTCAGCGTCACCGACAGCAACCAGGATGCTGCGCAGAATGTCGAGCAGGACAAGGTTGTGGTTCAGATCGTTGGTGGCCATTGCGGGTGTCCTCTAGGGTAAAACGGGCGCGAGAGTATAAAGCTCATCGCGCTCGCTGTCCTGTTATCGAATCTTTCCTTCTGTGTGGCTGAGTTCTTCCTTGCTGAAGTCATCCACGTCGATGACCTTGCGTCGTGCGGTTTCGGCGGTGCGCAAGGTTTCAGCTTCGGCCGGTTGCAGTACCCCGGCTTGCAGCGCGGCATCGATGGACGGTTCTCCTGCAGCGGGTTTTACCTGGCCACTTTTCAACGCTTCGTGGAGTTTTTTGTGCAGGGGGCGCGCTTCGCTCAGCAGGTTGCTGGCATGTTGCAGGGCGCCCACAGCGTCATCCGGCGATTGCGGGCGGTAGCAGCCAGCGAGCACGGCTTCAAGTGCCGGATCCCCTTTGGCGCGGCCCAATACTGCAGCGACCTCGGCATCCAGTGCGTCCGACGGACCGGTATGCCGGCGCCCAAACGGAAATACCACGCCGCGCAACAGAAAGCCCAGCGTTCGGCTCGGGAAGTTTTTCAACAGTTCATCCAGTGCGCGCTCAGCGTGGCCCAGGCTTTCTTCCATAGCCCATTTGAACAGCGGATCAAGGTATTGCGGCGAGTCGAGGTCGTGATAACGCTTGAGGGCGGCCGACGCCAGATACAAATGGCTCAGCACATCGCCCAGGCGCGCAGACAAGCGCTCGCGGCGTTTGAGCTCACCGCCCAGCAGCATCATGCTCAGGTCCGCGAGCAGGGCAAACGCCGCCGCCTGACGGTTGAGCGCGCGGAAGTAACCCTGGCTCAACGGGTTGCCGGGCGCAGCTTCGAAACGGCCAATGCCCAGGTTCAACACCAGCGTGCTGGAAGCGTTGCTGATGGCAAAACCAATGTGTTTGAGCAGCAGGGCGTCAAACTCCAGCATGGCTTGATCTTTATCTTCCCGCCCGGCCAAGGCCATTTCCTTCAGCACAAAGGGATGGCAACGGATGGCGCCCTGACCAAAGATCATCAGGTTGCGCGAGAGGATATTGGCGCCCTCTACAGTGATGAAGATCGGAGCCCCTTGCCAGTTACGCCCCAGGTAGTTGTTGGGGCCCATGATGATGCCTTTGCCACCGTGCACGTCCATCGCATGGCTGATGCACTCGCGGCCGCGTTCGGTAAGGTGGTACTTGAGAATGGCCGAAAGAACCGAGGGTTTTTCCCCCAGATCCACCGCGTTGGCGGTCAGCATGCGGGCGCTGTCCATCAGCCAGGCATTGCCGCCGATACGCGCGAGCGCCTCCTGAATGCCCTCGAAGGCGGCCAGTGGCACATTGAACTGTTCGCGTACCTGAGCATATTGGCCGGTCACCAGGCTGGTGAACTTGGCCGCGCCGGTGCCCACTGCCGGCAACGAAATCGACCGTCCCACCGACAGGCAATTCATCAGCATCATCCAGCCTTTGCCGAGCATTTCCTGGCCGCCGATCAGGTAGTCGAGCGGGATAAACACATCTTTGCCCGAGTTCGGGCCGTTCATAAAGGCTGCGCCCAGGGGGAGATGGCGACGGCCGATCTCGACGCCGGGGGTGTCGGTAGGGATCAATGCCAGGCTGATGCCCAGGTCCTCTTTGTCGCCCAGCAGATGGTCCGGGTCATGGGCCTTGAACGCCAGGCCCAGCAGCGTGGCGACGGGGCCGAGAGTGATATAGCGTTTCTCCCAGTTCAGGCGCAGGCCGATAACTTCCTCACCTTGCCATTGGCCTTTGCAAATGATCCCGGTGTCGGGCATTGCCCCGGCATCTGAGCCTGCCAGGGGCCCGGTCAGGGCAAAGCAGGGGATGTCATCACCACGGGCCAGGCGTGGCAGATAGTGGTCGCGTTGTTCATCGGTACCGTAATGCAGCAGCAGTTCAGCGGGGCCCAGGGAATTGGGCACCATTACGGTGGAAGCCAGATCGCCACTACGGGTGGCCAGTTTCATGGCGACCTGGGAATGGGCGTAGGCCGAGAACCCTTTACCGCCGTAGGCTTTGGGGATGATCAGGGCGAAGAAGCCATGCTCCTTGATGTGCGCCCAGGCCTGCGGTGGCAAGTCCATGGCCTGGCCGATTTCCCAGTCGCTGACCATTGCGCACAACTCTTCGGTGGGGCCGTCAATAAATGCCTGTTCCTCTTCGGTCAGCCGGGCCTTGGGGTAGGCCAGCAGCTGGTTCCAGTCGGGGCGGCCGCTAAACAACTGGCCGTCCCACCACACGGTGCCGGCATCGATGGCATCGCGTTCGGTTTGCGACATCGGCGGCAGGGTCTTCTGGAACCAATTGAACAGGGGGGCGGTAAAGATTTTGCGACGAAGTTCGGGCAACAGCAGCAGGGCCGTGGGCGCGGCCAGCAGCAGCCAGAGGATTGCCAGCAACCCGCCAGGTACATGGCCGATAACCCCCATGGCCAGTAAATATACCGCGACCACGGCAATGATCGTCAGGGGGGCGATGCGGCGATGGGCCATATAGGCGATGCCAACAATCAGAACCAGTATCCACAACAACAGCATATTCAATCCTCCATGAAATCAGGGGCGTGCACCCTTGTGAGCTTAGTCGCAACTTTCGATCAGGGTTGTAGGGATAGTGACCTCGCGCTGGAGACGGAGTTCGTCATCCCGGCGTAGACTCCTTCGGCGTCTATCAATCAGGAGCCAGATCATGCTGAAAGTGTGGGGTCGCAAGAATTCGTCAAACGTGCGCAAGGCGTTGTGGTGTGTTGAAGAGCTGGCGTTGCCGTATAGCCGGGTAGAGGCGGGCGGCGCCTTTGGGGTGGTCAACAGCCCTGAGTACCGGGCGTTGAACCCTAATGGCCAGGTGCCTGTGATTGAAGAGGACGACGGCTTCGTGCTGTGGGAGTCAAACACCATCGTGCGTTACCTCTCTGCCAGATATGGCTCGGATACGTCATGGTACCCAACCGATGCACGTGTGCGGGCGCAGGCGGACAAGTGGATGGACTGGACCAGCACTTCCTTTGCCGGGGTGTTTCGCACGGTGTTCTGGGGTGTCTTGCGCACGCCGGCCGAGCAGCAGGACTGGGTGGCAATCAACGCCGCAATCAAGGCCAGCGGCGAATTGCTTGCCGTGGCCGATCGGGCCCTGGCTGAAAAACCCTACTTGTCCGGTGATGAAATCGGCATGGGTGATATCCCGCTGGGTAGCTTCATTTACGCCTGGTTTGAAATGCCCATCGAACGCCCGCCCCTACCGCACCTGAGTGCATGGTATGAGCGCTTGAAGCAGCGTCCGGCCTATCGAAATGCCGTCATGACCGCGTTGACTTAATAGCCACTATTAATACGGGCGACTGTACTTGTGCGGCGAGGCCAAGCACCATAGGGTCTTGTCGGACTTGTCCTACAGGCTGTTCGCCCTTATTTACAATTCCCCTTTCCCCCATCTTGGTGCGTAATCCGATATGAGTTCCGCTCTGTCCATACGGCAGCTAACCAAAACCTACGGCAACGGTTTCCAGGCCCTGAGTGGTATCGATCTGGATGTCGCCGAAGGTGACTTTTTTGCCTTGCTGGGCCCTAACGGTGCCGGCAAATCCACCACCATCGGCATTCTCTCGACCCTGGTCAACAAGACCGGCGGCACGGTGAATATCTTTGGCCATGATCTTGATCGCAATCCCGCAGCCCTCAAGCGTTCGATTGGTGTGGTTCCGCAGGAATTCAACTTCAACCAGTTTGAAAAGACCTTCGATATCGTCGTGACCCAGGCGGGGTACTACGGTATTCCGGCGAAAATCGCCAAGGAACGAGCCGAAAAATACCTGACGCAGTTAGGGCTCTGGGACAAGCGCGACACGCCATCGCGTTCGTTGTCCGGTGGCATGAAGCGCCGCCTGATGATTGCCCGGGCTTTGGTGCATGAGCCGCGTCTGTTGATCCTCGATGAGCCTACCGCCGGTGTCGACATTGAGCTGCGCCGCTCGATGTGGTCCTTCCTCACCGGGCTGAACGAGCAGGGCACCACCATCATCCTCACCACCCACTATCTGGAAGAGGCTGAGCAGCTGTGCCGCAATATCGGGATCATCGATCACGGCACCATTGTCGAAAACACCAGCATGCGCCAACTGCTTGGACAGT
This sequence comes from Pseudomonas sp. CCC4.1, assembly GCF_035019225.1. Taxonomy (NCBI): domain Bacteria; kingdom Pseudomonadati; phylum Pseudomonadota; class Gammaproteobacteria; order Pseudomonadales; family Pseudomonadaceae; genus Pseudomonas; species Pseudomonas sp. CCC4.1. The sequence goes on from NZ_JASJWL010000053.1 coordinate 16,539, forward strand.
TGCATGTCGAGACCTTTTTGCTCGACTTGAAGCAACCGCTGCAGGCTGCCCCTCAGTTGATCGGCTACCCGAGCCAGTTGCTCGATGCCGCGACCCTGGAGGTCCAGGTCGACAAGGTGGTGGGCATTACCGGTCTGTTCACTCAATTGGCCGCGCAAAACATTGAAGTGGTGAGCTTGCGCAACAAAACCAATCGCCTTGAGGAGTTGTTTGTGTCGTTGGTCGAGAAAAACCTGGCAAAGGTGGCGGTATGAGCTCGGAGCTGCGTCCCAACCTGATTGCGTTGAACACCATTATTTACCGTGAGGTCCGCCGCTTTATGCGGATCTGGCCGCAAACCCTGCTGCCACCTGCGATCACCATGGTTTTGTACTTTGTGATCTTCGGTAACCTGATTGGTCGGCAAATCGGCGATATGGGTGGCTTCACCTATATGGAGTACATTGTGCCGGGTCTGATCATGATGTCGGTGATCACCAACTCCTACGGTAACGTGGTGTCGAGCTTCTTTGGCGCCAAGTTCCAGCGTTCGATTGAAGAGCTGATGGTCTCGCCGGTGTCGCCCCACACGATCCTGATCGGTTTTACCGTGGGCGGGATCTTGCGTGGCCTGATCGTGGGCCTGATCGTGACCCTGCTGTCGCTGTTCTTTACCCATCTGCAGGTGCATCACCTGGGCCTGACCATTGTGGTGGTGGTGCTGACCGCTACGATTTTCTCGTTGCTGGGGTTTATCAACGCCGTTTTTGCACGCAATTTCGACGATATTTCGATTATTCCGACCTTCGTACTGACGCCGCTGACGTATCTGGGCGGGGTTTTCTACTCCATCACCCTGCTGCCGCCGTTCTGGCAGAGCGTGTCGCTGGCCAACCCGGTGCTGCATATGGTCAACGCCTTTCGCTACGGCATCCTGGGCGTTTCGGACATCAAGATCAGTGTCGCGCTGACCTTTATGGTGGTGGCGACCATCGTGCTCTACTTCGGCTGCGCCAGGCTGCTGGTCAGCGGGCGCGGGATGCGTCAGTAGTTGTTGTGACATGCGGATAAAAAAGGCCCCTGTTCGGGGCCTTTTTTATGGGTGCCTGTTTTTGCGGGCTTTCCATTTATGGCTGACCCACCAGCGCCAATAGAGCATGGTCAGGCAATAGGTCAATGCGCCGAGCACCACGCCGCAGACCACCGAGCCCAGCAAGAATGGCTGCCACACAGTAGAGAGCTGGCCGCTGATCCATTCCCAGGTCAGTTCGTCGGGCAGGGTGCGCGCCGGCACGTTCATCAGCCAGGCGCCCAGCTGGTAGGTGCAATAAAACACCGGGGGCATGGTGATGGGGTTGGTCAGCCATACCAGGCCCACGGAGATCGGCATATTGCTGCGAACCCTTATTGCCAGAAAGGCCGCCAGAAGCATCTGGAACGGCATGGGTATAAAGGCCGCGAAAATGCCCACCGCCATTGCCCGGGCCACGGAGTGACGGTTGAGGTGCCAGAGGTTGGGATCATGGAGCAAGGTGCCCAAAAATCGTAAGGACTTGTGTTCCCTGATCAGGGCCGGATCTGGCATGAAACGTTTGATCAAACGCCGTGGCATGGGCCTCTCCCTAGGTCAAGGGGGCAGTATGCCCAAATTCGACAGGATGCCTATTTAGACTTTGTGACAATTTCTTAAGCGCGGCCCCGGGATTCCAGCTAATCCGAGTCAAAGGGATAAGTTGAGTATAGGCATGTACACAGGGATGTTTGCGCTGGCAGCGGGCCTGATCACGCTGCGGTTTTTACCTGGTTTACCGTCTGCCGGGTGGTTGCTGCTGATGGTGACGGCGGGGGTGTTGCTATTAGCCTGCAGGGGCTGGCCGGTGGGGCTTTATGTGCTTGGGCTGTGCTGGGCCTGCTTTCAGGGGCAAAGGGCACTGGATAACCGTCTGGCTGACTCATTCGACGGGCGTACGCTCTGGGTCGAGGGGCGTGTGATCGGCTTGCCGCAGCAGTCTGGAACATCCGTCCGCTTTGAATTGCAGGGGGCAAAGTCGCGCCACGGTGCTTTGCCCGCGACTATCAGGCTGAGCTGGTATGGCGGCCCTGCGGTGAACAGCGGCGAGCGCTGGCGGCTGGCGGTCAAACTCAAGAAACCCAAAGGCTTGCTCAATCCTCAGGGGTTTGATTTTGAGGCCTGGTTACTGGCGCAGCGCATCGGTGCGACCGGTACGGTCAAGCAGGGGCATTTACAGGAGGCTGCCAGTCACGCCTGGCGTGACGGCTTGCGTCAGCGTCTGCTGCGCATTGATGCCCAGGGCCGGGCTTCGTGGTTGGCGGCGCTGGTACTGGGTGATGGATCGGGTCTGAGTCGCGATGACTGGACGTTGTTGCAAGCGACCGGCACGGTGCATCTGCTGGTGATCTCGGGCCAGCATATTGGCCTGTTTGCCGGCTTGATCTATGGATTTATCGCCTTGCTGGCGCGTTATGGACTGTGGCCACGTCGTTTGCCGTGGTTACCCTGGGCTTGTGCCCTGGCGTTTATTGGCGCCACAGGTTACGGCGTGCTGGCGGGCTTTGAAGTGCCGGTGCAGCGCGCGTGCATGATGCTCGGACTGGTGCTGGCATGGCGTTTGTGGTTTCGGCAACTGGGCGTGTGGCTGCCTTTTTTGCTGGCGCTCAATGCCGTGCTGATCGTCGAGCCGCTGGCGAGTTTGCGGGCTGGGTTCTGGTTGTCATTCAGCGCCGTGGCGGTGCTTCTCTTTACTTTCAGTGGCCGCTTGGGGGCGTGGGGGTGGCGGGCCATGTGGTTGCGCCCTCACGGCCTGATCGCCCTGGGCTTGTTCCCGATGCTGTGGATACTCGATCTGCCCATCAGCCTGACCGGGCCGCTGGCCAATCTGATAGCCGTCCCCTGGATCAGCCTGGCAGTGCTGCCAACAGCTTTGCTGGGGACCTTGCTGTTGCCTGTGCCCTGGCTGGGGGAAAACCTGCTGTGGCTGTCAGGTGGCCTGATCGATGGGTTGGTCCAGGGTTTGAGCCTGCTGGCCGATGTGTTTACGCCGTGGTTGCCCGTATCCGTGCCGATTTACATTTGGCTGTTGAGTGCGGCCGGAGTGCTGATCCTGTTGTTGCCTGCGGGGATGGTCTTGCGGCCGCTGGGTTGGCCGCTGGTGCTGCTGGCGCTGTTTGCGCCCCGTGAACAGATCCCCCGTGGTCAGGTCGAGGTGCTGCAGCTGGATGTTGGTCAGGGTCTGGCGATTGCCTTGCGTACCCGCAATCACACTCTGTTGTACGACGCAGGCCCCAAGTCAGGGAATCTGGATCAGGGCGAGCGGGTGGTGGTGCCGGTTTTGCGTTCATTGGGGGTGGCCGAGCTGGATTTGATGCTGCTCAGTCACGCCGATTCGGATCATGCCGGTGGGGCGCTGGCGGTGCAGCGGGGCGTCAGCGTGAAACGGGTGATTAGCGGCGATGTGCCGGGGCTGGCGGAGCCGTTGCGGGCGCAACCCTGTGTCAGTGGGGAAACTTGGGAATGGGATGGTGTGAGTTTTTCACTCTGGCAGTGGGCGGGGGCCAGCGACAGTAATCAAAAGTCCTGCGTGTTGCAGGTGCAGGCCGGTGATGAGCGGTTGCTGCTGACCGGGGATATCGATGCCAGGGCCGAGCGTGCCTTGCTGCAAAGCCCGCTGGGCGTGCCTACCCGCTGGTTGCAGGCTCCTCATCACGGCAGCAAGACCTCGTCGTCGATGGTGTTTCTCAAGGCCCTGGCGCCTGAAATCGTGCTGATCTCCCGGGGGCATGGCAATAGCTTCGGTCATCCCCATCCACAGGTGATGGCCCGGTATCTGGCGCTGGGGGTGCAGGTACTGGACAGCGCCGAGCAGGGTGCGGTGAAGTTTCGCCTGGGGGCGTCGGGCAAGGCTGAAAGCATGCGCGACCAACGCCGGTTCTGGCGCGATTGACGCTGCCCCTGTGGTAGAGTGGCACACTTTTTCGAGGGGATTGTCACTGTGTGGGAACTGGTCAAATCCGGCGGCTGGATGATGTTGCCGATCATTCTGAGCTCTGTTGCCGCGCTGGGCATTATTGTCGAGCGTCTGTGGACCCTGCGTGCCAGTCGCGTGACCCCGGAGCATCTGCTCGGTCAGGTCTGGGTCTGGATCAAAGACAAGCAAATGGACAAGGAAAAACTCAAGCAATTGCGTGCCGATTCGCCTCTGGGTGAGATTCTTGCCGCGGGCCTGGCCAACTCCCGTCATGGTCGCGAAATCATGAAAGAGTGCATTGAAGAGGCCGCCGCGCGCGTTATTCATGAGCTTGAGCGCTACCTCAATACCCTGGGCACCATTGCCGCAATGGCGCCCTTGCTGGGGCTGCTGGGTACGGTGCTGGGCATGATCGATATTTTCAGCTCGTTCATGGGCTCGGGAATGACCTCCAATGCTGCGGTGCTGGCGGGTGGTATTTCCAAGGCGCTGATCACCACGGCCGCAGGCCTGATGGTGGGTATCCCGGCCGTATTCTTCCATCGTTTCCTGCAGCGTCGTGTTGACGACCTGGTGGTTGGCATGGAGCAGGAGGCAATCAAGCTGGTTGAAGTGGTTCAGGGCGACCGTGAAGTCGATATGGTCGGGAGTAAAGCGTGAAATTTCGCCGCAAGCCACGGGAAACAGTTGATATCAACCTCGCGTCATTGATTGACGTGGTGTTTATCCTGTTGCTGTTTTTTGTCGTGACCACCACCTTCACCCGCGAAACCCAGTTGCGCGTCGATCTGCCGGAGGCTGTCAGCGGTTCACCCAGCGATGAGCAGAATGGCAAGCAACTGGATATCGCCATCAGCGCAGACGGGGTTTTCTCGGTGAATAACCAGTTGTTGCCCAAGAATGATCTGGCCAGCCTGATGGAGGCCCTGCAGAAAGAGTCCGGTGGCGATACCCGTTTGCCGCTGTCGATCAGCGCCGATGGCAAAACGCAACATCAGGCGGTCATCACCGCGATGGACGCGGCCGGCAAGCTCGGCTTTAGCCATTTGCGCATGACCACGGTTGAGGCGCAGACGACTCCCTGATGGCCATGTCCGATCGTTTACTGCGTGCCTGGTATGCCGGGCATCCGCTGCTGATCCTGTTGCGACCACTCGAATGCCTCTACCGACGGGTGGTTGAGCGCAAGCGGGCACGTTTTGTCGCCGGTGAGGGCGAGATCTATCGCCCGCCGGTGCCGTTGATCGTGGTGGGGAACATCACGGTCGGCGGCACCGGCAAAACGCCATTAATCCTGTGGCTGATAGAGCACTGTCAGCGCCAGGGACTGCGCGTTGGCGTGGTCAGTCGCGGCTATGGCGCGACCCCGCCGCAACTGCCGTGGCGTGTACGCGCCGAGCAAAGTGCTGTGCAGGCGGGGGATGAACCTTTGCTGATCGTGCAGCGCACCGGTGTGCCCCTGATGATCGATCCCGACCGCAGTCGGGCGATCAAGGCGCTACTGGCCAGCGAGCCGCTGGACCTGATCCTGTCGGATGACGGGTTGCAGCACTACCGTATGGCGCGGGATCTGGAGCTGGTGTTGATCGACAATGCCAGAGGCCTGGGTAATGGCCGTTGCCTGCCTGCCGGGCCGCTGCGCGAACCGGTCGAGCGCCTGCAGAGCGTTGACGCGGTGCTCTATAACGGCGCTGCCAGCGACCCGCAGGGCGGTTTTGCCTTTGCGTTGCAACCCACCGCACTGGTGAATCTGGTGAGTGGGGAGCGCAAGGCGCTGGACTTTTTTCCTGCGCAGCAGGCTCTGCATGCGGTCGCCGGTATCGGCAACCCGCAGCGTTTCTTCACCACCCTTGAAACGCTACACTGGCGGCCAATTGCTCATGCGTTTGCTGATCACGCGCCTTATAGCGCCGAAATATTGAATTTCTCGCCATCATTACCCGTGGTCATGACCGAAAAGGACGCGGTGAAGTGCCGTGACTTCGCGTCATCCGACTGGTGGTATCTGGCTGTTGATGCAGTGCCTTCCGAGGCCTTTTTGTTGTGGTTTGACCAACAATTGCTGCGTCTTTTACCTGATCGTCTTTTACCCTAACTCATCTCAAGGGGAACATTTATGGACACCAAGCTGCTCGATATCCTCGCCTGCCCTGTTTGCAAAGGCCCGCTCAAGCTCAGTGCCGACAAGACCGAGCTGATCAGCAAGGGCGCAGGCCTGGCTTACCCGATCCGTGATGGCATTCCGGTAATGCTCGAAACCGAAGCCCGCACCCTCACTGCCGAAGAGCGTCTGGATAAATGATCCCGGTTTTTACCGTCGTTATCCCGTCGCGCTATGCCTCGACCCGTTTACCGGGCAAGCCGCTGCAAATGATCGCCGGCAAGCCGATGGTCCAGCATGTCTGGGAGCAGGCCTGTAAAAGCAGCGCGCAACGTGTGGTCGTTGCCACTGACGATATGCGTATTGTCGAGGCCTGCAAGGCGTTCGGCGCCGAGGTGCTGCTGACCCGTGCCGACCATGAATCCGGCACTGATCGCCTGGCCGAAGTGGCTACGCAACTGGGTCTGGCCAGCGATGCCATTGTGGTTAACGTGCAGGGCGATGAGCCGATGATCCCGCCACAGGTGATCGATCAGGTTGCGCTCAACCTGGCGGCCCATGGCGAGGCGAGCATGGCGACCCTGGCCGAGCCTATCGATGATGTCGAGACGCTGTTCAATCCCAATGTGGTCAAGGTGGTCAGTGATATCAACGGGCTGGCGCTGACCTTCAGCCGGGCCACGTTGCCCTGGGCGCGGGATGACTTTGCACTGCACCCGGACGCACTGCCAGCAGGCGTGCCTTACCGTCGACATATCGGCATCTACGCCTATCGAGCGGGCTTCCTGCATGACTTCGTCAGCTGGGGGCCTTGCTGGCTCGAAAACACCGAGCGCCTCGAGCAACTGCGGGCGCTGTGGCATGGTGTGCGTATTCACGTGGCCGATGTGCTTGAAGCTCCTCCTGCCGGGGTAGATACCGTGGAAGATCTTGAGCGCGTTCGGCGTTTGCTGGAGTCATGAGTTTGGACATGCAGGTCAATGCGTCGCTCAAGCCCTTCAATAGCTTTGGTGTTGATGTGAAGGCCAGCCTGTTTGCCCAGGCGCACAACGATGATGATGTGCGCCAGGCCTTGCTGTGTGCGGCTGAGCACAAGTTGCCGTTGCTGGTGATTGGCGGCGGCAGCAACCTGCTGTTGACCGGCGATGTGCCAGCGCTGGTTTTGCGCATGGCCAGTCGCGGTATCCGCTTGCTGGAAGATGATGGCGAGCGGGTAGTGGTGGAGGCTGAAGCGGGGGAGGTCTGGCATGCCTTCGTGCTGTGGACCCTTGAGCAGGGCTTGTCGGGCCTGGAAAACCTCAGCCTGATCCCTGGCACCGTGGGTGCCGCGCCGATGCAGAATATCGGCGCCTATGGGGTCGAGATCAAGGATGTATTCGCAGGCCTTACAGCGCTCGACCGACAAACCGGCGAGTTGCGTGAGTTCAGTCTGGCCGAATGCAACTTTGCCTATCGTGACAGTCTGTTCAAGCAGCAGGCCGGGCGCTGGTTGATTTTGCGTGTGCGCTTTGCCCTGAGCAGGGCCATGCATCTGCATCTGGAGTACGGCCCTGTGCGTCAGCGCCTGGCCGAGCAGGGCATTGAGCAGCCGACGGCCTGTGATGTAAGTCGGGCTATCTGCAGTATCCGCAGCGAAAAACTGCCTGACCCTGCGGTGTTGGGCAATGCCGGCAGCTTCTTCAAGAATCCGCTGGTATCGGCAAGCCTGGCGGCGGAATTGAAATTGGCCCACCCCGGCCTGATTGGTTACCCACAAGCCGATGGCCAGGTAAAGCTGGCGGCGGGCTGGTTGATCGAAACTGCAGGCTGGAAGGGCTTTCGTGAGGCGGATGCCGGAGTGCATCGCCTGCAGTCGTTGGTGCTGGTCAACTATGGGTCGGCTACCGGTTTGCAGTTGCTGGCCCTTGCGCAGCGTATTCAGGCAGATATCGAGCAGCGCTTTGCGGTGCAGCTGGAGATGGAGCCCAACCTGTATTAGCGGTCTGGACTATCAATGAAGCACATACCGGCAGGGGCGCTGGCGTTGGCACTGGTGACGTTGACCGGTTGTGTCACTGCTCCGCCCAAAGATCAAAACAACCTGTGCAGTATCTATAGGCAATATCCGGCCTGGTACAAAGACTCGGTAGCGATGCAGGAGCGCTGGGGCACGCCTGTGCATGTTGCTATGGCAATCATGAAGCAGGAAAGCAGCTTCGTTGCCGATGCGCTTCCGCCTCGTGCTTACCTTTTGTGGGTCATCCCGTGGGGCAGGGTCAGCCCGTCCTACGGCTATGCACAGGCTCAGCCTCCGGCATGGCGTGACTTTGAAAACAGCATGGGCAGTTCCGGGTCGCGCGACAATTTCGCTGACGCCATCATGTTTATCGGTTGGTACACCGCGGGTACCCAGCGGCAATTGGGGATCTCCAAGTGGGATACCTATAACCAGTACCTGGCGTATCACGAGGGCAGGGGGGGTTACAGTCGCAATACCTATCGCGCCAAACCCTGGTTGATGCAGGTGGCGCGTAAAGTCGAGCAGCAGTCCAAAACCTATGGTGCACAGCTTGGCCAATGTCGCGGTGAGCTGGAGAGAGGTCGTCGCTCGTTCTGGCCTTTTTGATTTAATTCGCAGGCATAAAAAAAGCCCCGCCAGTTCAGAACTGGCGGGGCTTTTTAATGGCCTTTGGAATTAGGCGAGGGGTTTATCCTCGTGTGCCTTTTCCTGGGCTACGCCTTCATGCGCAGTTGCCTGAGCGGCCGCTGCAGCAGCTGCCTCTTCACGCTTGCGGCGACGTACTTCACGCGGGTCGTTAGGTGCGCGACCGTTGCTTGGGGCGCTGACAACCGGAGTTGCTGCAACCACTACCTCAACCACTTCAGTTGTCACAACAGTCTCAACGGGGGCCGGCTCTACGGCTACTATCGTTTCGACCGCGGCTTCAACGGTTACCACTTCAGGTGCGGCAACAGGCTCTGCTACGGCTTCAGTAACGGCAGGCTCTGCTACTGGCGCGCGCACAACGCGGGCTTCGCGGGCATGCGGTGCTTTTTCGATAACCGGAGTTTCGACCGCTGGTGCTTCCACCACGGCTTCAACCACTGGCTCTGGAGTCGCTGCAACCGGCTGGGCAACGGCCTGGACTTCAGGCTGTGCTTCTTGAGCTGGTGCAACTTCAACTTCAGGCGCCTTGACGGCTTCGATCGGCGTCACTGCTTCTACTGTTGGCGCTTCTACTACCGGTGCTTCTACTACTGGAGTTTCAACAACAGGCGTTTCAGTGGTCGGTGCCTGGGCAGCGACTGCTTCTACTTTGGTTGCTGCTTCGCCAGCGGTTTCAACAGCTGGGGCCTGGGCCGCAGGTGTTTCGACAGCCACAATTTCCTTGTCAGCTTCAACGACGGCCACGGTTTCAACCGGGGCCGATTCCTGGGCCACTTCTGTTGCGCGTTCTGCCTGCTGGTGCGCCTGGGCTTCAGCAGGAGCGCTGACGACCTGGCTGGCAACGGTTTCAGTCACGGCCACGACGGCTGCTTCAGAGGTGGTTGCAGGAGCGTTCTGGCTGTTGCCTTCTTCGCTGTTCTCTTCCGAGCCTTCAATCACGTTGCCGTTGGCGTCACGCTGACGCTCGCGGCGGTTGCTGCGACGACGCTGGCCACGGGAGCGACGACGTGGACGATCGCCTTCGGCGTTGTCCTGGGTCTCGTCCTGGGACTGCTCTTCACCGTTCAGCACTTCTTCGTCTTCAGCGGCAGCTACAACCTGCTCTTCGCGTGGCGCACGTTCTTCGCGAGGTGCGCGCGGCTGGCGCTCTTCACGCGGCTGACGGGCTGGGCGCTCTTCAGCTACAGCAGTGGTAGCGGCCACAGCGGCTACGGCTGGTGCTGCATCCAGAGGCTCGCGCAGTTCACGTACGCGCTCTTCGCGTTCGCCACGCGGCTTGCGGTCTTCACGTGGTGCACGCGGCGCACGTTCTTCGCGCGGTGGACGCGGTGCGCGCTCTTCGCGAGGAGTTTGAGCCACAACCGGAGTTTCTTCGCGAGGGCTGCGCTCTTCGCGTGGTTCGCGAGCGGCACGCTCTTCACGTGGAGCACGCTCTTCGCGCGGTTTACGTTCTTCGTCACGACGACCGTTGCGGTTACGGCTCTGCTGGCGACCGTTGCGACGTTCTTCGTTGCGTGCAGGGCGCTCAGGGGTTGCCGGCTTCTCGACTACGGTCGGTGCTGCAGGCTCTTCCTTGGAGGCAAACAGGCTTACCAGCGACTTGACCAGGCCCTTGAACAGGCTTGGCTCGGCGATGGTGGCCGCCGGTGCAGGAGCAGGTGCAGCAGCAGCAGCAGCGGCTTCGGTCGGAACCGGTGCCGAGGTGCGTGGCGGTGCTGTTTTAACGGCGGCTTCCTGGCGAACCAGGGTGCGGGTGGCAGCAGCCGGTTGAACTTCTTCCACTTCAGCGGCAGCGGCAGCGATTTCATAGCTGGACTGGTTGGTGTGGGCTTCCGGGCTGTCATCACGCAGACGCTGAACTTCGAAGTGCGGCGTTTCGAGGTGGTCGTTCGGCAGAATGACGATGCGGGCACGGGTACGCAGTTCGATCTTGGTGATCGAGTTGCGTTTTTCGTTGAGCAGGAACGCTGCAACCGGGATTGGCACCTGGGCGCGGACTTCGGCAGTGCGGTCCTTCAGGGCTTCTTCTTCGATCAGGCGCAGGATCGCCAGCGACAGCGATTCAACATCACGGATGATGCCGGTGCCGTTGCAGCGCGGGCAAACGATGCCGCTGCTTTCACCCAGGGATGGGCGCAGACGCTGACGGGACATTTCCAACAGGCCGAAGCGCGAGATACGACCCACTTGTACGCGGGCGCGGTCGGCTTCCAGGCATTCGCGGACTTTTTCTTCCACTGCGCGCTGGTTTTTGGCCGGGGTCATGTCGATGAAGTCGATGACGATCAGGCCGCCGATGTCGCGCAGGCGCAACTGACGGGCGATTTCTTCCGCCGCTTCAAGGTTGGTTTGCAGTGCGGTTTCTTCGATATCGCTGCCTTTAGTGGCGCGGGCCGAGTTGATGTCGATGGACACCAGGGCTTCGGTCGGGTCGATAACGATGGAACCGCCGGAAGGCAGTTCAACGACGCGCTGGAAAGCGGTCTCGATCTGGCTTTCGATCTGGAAACGATTGAACAGCGGAACGCTGTCTTCGTAGAGTTTGATTTTGCTGGCGTACTGCGGCATCACCTGGCGGATAAAGGTCAGGGCTTCGTCCTGGGCTTCAACGCTGTCGATCAGGACTTCGCCGATGTCCTGGCGCAGGTAGTCGCGGATGGCGCGGATGATCACGTTGCTTTCCTGGTAGATCAGGAAGGGTGCGGCGCGATCCAGCGAGGCTTCTTTGATGGCGGTCCACAGTTGCAGCAGGTAATCGAGGTCCCACTGCATTTCTTCACTGCTGCGGCCAAGGCCGGCAGTGCGAACGATCAGGCCCATGTCGGCAGGAGCGATCAGGCCGTTCAGCGCTTCACGCAGTTCGTTGCGCTCTTCACCTTCGATGCGGCGGGAGATACCGCCTGCACGCGGGTTGTTTGGCATCAGGACCAGGTAGCGGCCGGCGAGGCTGATAAACGTGGTCAGGGCTGCGCCCTTGTTGCCGCGCTCTTCTTTTTCGACCTGCACGATGACTTCCTGGCCTTCGCTCAGGACGTCCTTGATGTTGACGCGGCCTTCAGGGGCTTTCTTGAAGTACTCGCGGGAGATTTCTTTGAGGGGCAGGAAGCCGTGGCGCTCGGAGCCGAAATCGACAAAGGCAGCCTCAAGGCTTGGTTCGATGCGAGTAATACGGCCTTTATAGATGTTGGCTTTCTTCTGCTCGCGAGCACCCGACTCGATGTCCAGGTCGTAGAGGCGTTGGCCATCTACCAGTGCAACGCGCAACTCTTCAGGTTGAGTTGCGTTAATCAGCATTCTTTTCATGTTGTACCGTCGGTTTCCGGGCTACCGGAAACGGCGTTCGGCACACACGACTTCTCATGGTCGGTGTCAGGTGCGTCAGGAGTTGTTGGCCACTCCTGTGTACAGCGAGGTTCGACCCTTGGGGGCGAAGTCGCGACTTACGCTTCCTGCTTGCTGTGGTGCTAATGCACCTCTTAAGCAAAAGTCTGGTCAGGAGGAGGAATCAACCGGCGGCTGTGGACGAGATGAAGCGTCTTGATAAAGCCTATTGCTACACAGTCCGGCGGTTGTGCATCTCCACCCTACACGTATCCCTGATAATTCGGGTGCTGCCGCGCGCAGAATCCGCAGCGGGTTGGCATTTACCGTGTTCTCCAAAGGGGAGTTCACGCATCATGGCTAATAAAGGCGTTGTTTCCGAAGCATTCGCTCGAAATTCCCGAGGCTGACTGCACTTTGTGAACTGGCCGTGAATATCGGCGTAAAAGGCGAGTTTGCACTCTGCTTTCCAGGCTCGCTTCAGGCCTCATGTCACCTGCGCTTGTTACAACTCCAGGTCTTGCGTATCCAGCAAAAGCCCCGTAGGACGGCCTCGCGTCCTGATCAAGAGCGTTGGTCAGGGCCGGTTGTTCACCGTTAATCCTCTGTCCAGGCCGCTTTTGGCGGCGTTCGCGACTATAGCAGCAATGATTAAGTGCTTCAATTCCATAAAAAATTGTTATCATTCACGGCATGACGACGACTACCCCCCCGACCCCCAGCGTCCAGCTGCTTGAGGTCTCGCCGGAATATGCCGGCCAACGCATCGACAACTTCCTTCTTGCTCGGCTCAAGGGTGTTCCCAAGACCTTGATTTACCGCATTTTGCGTAAAGGCGAAGTGCGTGTGAACAAGGGCCGGATCAAGCCCGAGTACAAGCTGCAGGCCGGCGATATCGTGCGCGTGCCGCCGGTTCGCGTGCCTGAGCGCGACGAGCCGGTGCCTGTGGCCCAGGGTTTGTTGCTGCGCCTTGAAGCGGCCATTGTCTATGAAGACAAGGCCCTGATTATATTGAACAAGCCAGCAGGCATCGCCGTGCACGGCGGCAGCGGCCTGACCTTTGGCGTGATTGAAGCCTTTCGTCAGATGCGCCCGGACGTCAAGGAGCTGGAGCTGGTGCATCGCCTGGACCGTGACACGTCCGGCCTGCTGATGATCGCCAAAAAGCGCAGCATGTTGCGTCATTTGCACGAGGCCCTGCGCGGCGACGGTATCGACAAGCGTTATATGGCTCTGGTGCGTGGCAACTGGGCGGCGTCCATCAAGCAGGTGCGTGCGCCGCTGATGAAGAGCAACTTGCGTTCGGGTGAGCGCATGGTTGAAGTCAACGAAGACGAAGGCAAAGAGTCGGTCACTGTGTTCAAGGTGCTGCGCCGCTTTGGTGATTTTGCAACCATGGTCGAAGCGCGACCGATTACCGGGCGTACTCACCAGATCCGTGTGCATACCCTGCATGCCGGGCATTGCATTGCCGGCGACAGCAAGTACGGTGATGAGGGGTTCTCCAAGGAAATCCGCGACCTGGGCGGCAAGCGCCTGTTTCTGCATGCCTACATGCTGACCGTGCCGATGCCCGATGGGACTGAAATGAAATTCCAGGCCCCGGTCGATGAAATGTGGGCCAAAACCGTGGAGCGTCTGAGTGCCCCTTACTGAGTACAAGCTGCTCATTTTTGACTGGGATGGCACGCTGGCTGATTCCATTGGTCGGATTGTCACGGCGATGCAGGGTGCGGCGCAACGTGCGGGGCGTCCGGTACGTGATGCGCAGGCGGTCAAGGGGATTATCGGTCTGGGGTTGCCTGAGGCGATCCTGACCCTTTACCCCGACATGCCCCCGGAGCAGGTGATTGCCTTCCGCCAGCACTATGCCGATATTTATATCGCCATGGATGCCGAGCCTTCGCCGTTGTTTGCGGGAGTCCGGGAATCGCTGGAAGCATTCCGTGCCCAGGGCTATCGTCTGGCGGTGGCCACGGGCAAGGCCCGTCGTGGCCTTGATCGTGTGCTCAAGGCCCACGGCTGGGAGGATTTCTTCGATATCACTCGTGCTGCAGACGAGACCGCCAGCAAGCCTGATCCGTTGATGCTCAATCAGATCCTGGCTCATTGCGATGTGTGTCCGCAGCAGGCGTTGATGGTGGGTGATGCGTCCTTTGATTTGCTGATGGCGCGCAATGCGGGTATCGACTCGGTTGCGGTAGGCTATGGTGCTCAATCGATGGAGCGCTTGCTGACGTTCGAGCCCCGGTTGGCAATTGACAGTTTTCCCGAGTTGCGTGCCTGGCTTGATCGCCAGGCTAATTAAGATCTTTGCTGGGGTAGTGCATGGTCGATCAATGGAAGGCGCCCTCTGCGGCTGAAAACACTGTCGGTGGTGACAAAAGCTGGCAGTTGCTGGAAAAAACCCTGTTGGCGGGCATTCAGGAGCAGCGCCGCTCGCGGCGCTGGGGCATTTTCTTCAAGGTGTTGATGTTCTGCTACCTGATTGCGGTGTTGTTGCTGTTTACCCCGTTGGTGAGTATGGAGCGCAGCGCTGTCGGCGGTTCCAGCTACACCGCGCTGATCGATGTGCGTGGTCCGATTGCCGATAAGGAGCCGGCCAGTGCCGACAATCTGGTCACCAGCCTGCAGGCTGCGTTTGACGATCCGCGGGTCAAGGGGGTGGTGCTGCGCATCAACAGCCCGGGCGGCAGTCCTGTGCAGTCGGGTTATGTCTACGATGAAATCCGTCGCCTGCGTGGGCTGCATCCCGATACCAAGGTGTATGCGGTGATTTCCGATCTGGGGGCATCCGGGGCTTATTACATTGCCAGTGCTGCTGATGAGATCTACGCCGACAAGGCCAGTCTCGTCGGGTCGATTGGCGTGACGGCGGCAGGCTTCGGTTTCGTCGGTGCGATGGACAAGCTGGGTATTCAGCGTCGTGCTTACACGTCGGGCGACCACAAGGCGTTCCTGGATCCGTTTGAGCCGGAAAAGCCGGATGAGACCAAGTTCTGGCAGGGTGTGTTGAATGTGACGCACCAGCAGTTCATTGACAGCGTCAAGCAGGGGCGTGGCGATCGCCTGAAAGACAAGGAGCACCCGGAGCTGTTCTCGGGCCTGGTCTGGACGGGGCAGCAGGCGCTGCCGCTGGGGTTGATTGACGGGCTGGGCAATACCAGTTCGGTTGCCCGTGACGTGATCGGCGCCAAGGAGCTGGTGGACTTCACGGTGCAGGAATCGGCTTTCGACCGCTTCTCGAAAAAGCTCGGTGCCAGCGTGGCTGAGCAATTGGCCATGTGGATGGGCTTTCAGGGGCCGACGCTGCGCTGATTGTTGAGTGCTTCAAACAAGCCGGCCTGAAAGAGGGCCGGTTTTTTTATGGCTGGCAAAAAGTTTAGAGGCTCTATGTCGCGTAGCAGCTGCCGAAGGAGCGAGGCTGCGTTCGGCGGCGAAGCCGTCGTGAAATCAGCTGGCGCGGTGCGTCGTCGAATTGCGATCATCGGGTTTACGACGGCTTCGCCGCCGAACGCTGTCTTCGTTCCTCGGCAGCTGCAGGAACACTGCAACTGTGGGAGCGAGCCTGCTCGCGAAGGTCGTTCGCGAGCTGTCTCTTATACACATCTGACGC
>NZ_JASJWL010000054.1:0-32019 GCF_035019225.1 Pseudomonas sp. CCC4.1
ACGCTGGTTGCTCATGGCACCTCCTAATGGGCCTCATTTTAAGGCTTGGAGGTGTCTACGAAACTAGGGGCGATTCAGGTTGAGCAGGTAAGGCGGTTTGTACAGGCGACCGAAGAGGCGCAGTTCCGTGTCAGTTGAGCGCTTGTTGCTTGGCCAGCTGGATGTACCCGGCGGTGCTGCATAAACCAGCACATGAACCCAGTCGAGTTCTTCAGAAAGAGGCGTATAGCTCATCGCCGCCTTTGGCCCGGGGCAGGTACGCTCGAGGAGGGCGTTTTGGCCCACGGCTGATTCTGGATGCAGATAGGGCCCTGTACTGCATCCCGCGAGCAGTACCAACAGCGCATACAAGGTGTGTTTTTTCATAGGGGCAACTCCATTTGCTGCGCGATAAGCCGCTAGTTCGACGTCTGGGCTGCTTGATTCAAGCTAAGAATTTATTTCGAAATTGCAAAATTGAATGCCGGCTCTTGTAGGCTCGCTTTGATCAATGCTGCGAGTTCACGCGTGGCGGGTGTGGGAGCCTCAGTACAGCTATGAATCATGTAACCAAGGTGTGGTACAGGGGGCAAGCCTGAAACGATGTCGAGATGGCCCGGTAGCCCGATGCGGGTTCTAAGCGTCAAGCCTAATCCAGCAGCAACGGCGGCCCATATACCGGCAACGCTGGGGCTGGTCAGGGCGATTCGCCAGGGGATATTCGCGGCATCCAGTGCCTGGGTGGCGGCACTGCGCAACACGCACGGCGCATCAAACAGGATCAATGGCAGCGGTGAGTCATCCATCATGGTTGGCAGTCGTGTGTTACGAGCCCCGATCCAGTGCATCGGCGTTTCACCCAGTCTCGTCGCAAGCGGCGAATTGCGCTCCGTGTCCCATGTTAGGGCCAAGTCCAGGTCGGCGCTTTCTACCATTGAAAGTAATTCAGCGTTTCGCGCAATCCTGACTTCAAGATTCACCATTGGGTAGGCTTGAACGAAGCGTCGCAGGATGTCGCTGAGGAAATGCTCCCCAAAATCTTCTTGAACTCCGAAGCGAACGGTTCCGGTCGTCTGGCTTTCATGCAGGCTCAAGAAGATCCCGTCGTTGAGCTCCAGTAGCCGGCGAGCGTGGCTGAGCAGGATTTCTCCCACAGGTGTCAAGACCAGGCCACGTCCTGATCTGGCCAACACCGGGGTGCCCATCTGCTCTTCAAGTTTCTTCAATTGAGCGCTCACTGCGGACGTAGATCGACCGAGGCAATCCGCAGCCTTGGCAAAGCTGTTGAACTCAACGCCGGTAACGAAGGTGCGCAATACATCGAGATCGAAAGTTGGACGGCGCATCGGATAATCCACAAATTTGGAACAGTTGATCCTATTAAATCTGATATTCGCAATTACCGCGACTTGATAGTTTTGTCCGATTGACAAGGTAATTCGGGGATTAAGGTCGTGAATACATTAAAGGATAGCGGGCGAGAGCACGTGGGCAGATTCCCGCAAAAGTTTGCCGATTTAACTGATCAAACCCTGTTTGGTGATATGTGGAAGCGAACGCAATTGACACCCCGTGAGCGCAGCCTGGTGACGGTGGCTGCCCTGGTGGCGCTGTACCGGCTGGAGCAACTGCCGTTCCATTTGAGTCGAGCGCTGGACAACGGTTTGAGTGATGATGAATTGGAGGAAGTCATGACCCATCTGGCGTTCTATTCAGGCTGGCCGACGGCTGCTTCTGGACTGAAGCAGCTCAGCGATGTGCAAGCCAGTCGTGCTCCCAGCCAAGGGTAACTATTTATGCCATTTGCACGTATTTCACTGCATCGCGGAAAGTCCGCTGCGTATCTGCAGGCGCTATCCCAAGGGGTGCATGACGCTCTGGTCGAGAGTTTTGAGGTGCCTGGCGCAGATCGCTTCCAGGTCATCCATCAGCATGATGTCGGTGAGCTGATTTTCAATCCCGAGTACCTGGGCGGGCCGCGCAGTCATGATTTTGTGTTGATTGCTATCACCGCTGGCCGTTCACGAAGCGTCGAAACGAAACAGCATTTCTACCGCACTCTGGTCGAGAAACTTAACGAGGCTACTGGGCTCAGCGAGGAAGATGTCATGGTGGTAATTACCACCACAGACAGTGAGGATTGGTCGTTTGCTGGCGGTCGGGGTAACTAGCTCGTGGACCTTGCGGGGATTTGCACCACCATGCTGTGCATCGTTTAATTCTGAGATAATGGTGAAACGCCACGCAGCCCTTGATCACGCGGGGCATGGTTTATCATGACTTGACCCAAGCATTAGGTGGTAGAGTCTTGGTTCTCGTTAAGGATGAGACCATGCCCGGGGAAGAGCAGGCCGTTTCTGAGCGCGCCGTAGCGTTTGCAAAGCTAAATCGAACTAGCGTTGCCCGGGAATTGGCATCCTTGGATCGATATCCGTGCGATGAGTACCCCGTCTCGGTGTTTATGGCGGGGTCGCCAGGAGCAGGGAAAACTGAAGTGTCCAGGGCGTTTATTCAAATGATGCAGGCCGGAGGATCGTGTGCGTTACGAATCGATCCGGATGATTTTCGGTGCTACTTCCCTGAATACACGGGGCTTAACTCCAGTCTTTTCCAGCGAGGGGTGACCATTTTTGTTGAGCGCACCTTGGACTTGGTTTACCAGCAGCGTCAGTCGTTTTTGCTGGATGGGACACTTGCGAATCTCGATGTAGCAAGGCGGAATATCTCCCGCGCTCTTGATAAAGAAAACAGGTCGGCCTAAATTATCTACGTGTACCAGAGGCCAGAACTTGCATGGGAGTTTGTGCTTGCAAGGGAGAAAAAAGATGGAAGGAACATTCCCTGTTTAGAGTTTGTCAGGCAGTTCTATGCTGCAAAGGCATCTGTTTGCGCGCTTAAGCGTGAATTTGACGCTGCTTTGCAGGTAGATGTAATCATCAAGGATATCGATGGTGGAAATGAAGACATTGGGATCGACCTTTCAGCTGGTGAAATTGACGGGTTCGTCAACCAGCCCTATGATCACCTCGAGCTTGAAAGAATTTTGAACGGAGTACCCCAATGAAAGGCGAAAATGCAGCAGTCGCTTCGACGAAGGTGAATGCCTCTTCGAAGATGTCTGAGTTTTTCCGCCACGGCTCCGTGGAGGAAAGGCGAGCGGTCTATCTCATGGCAGCCAATGTCGCCATCAACGAGCAGAAGGATGTCATTCGCTCAGTTAAGTCTGGCGAATTTCTGATCACGAAACGCAAATAGCCTTCTCCGGACGTCCTAAACCCAGCCCTCGTGCTGGGTTTTTTCATTTGGCAGTCTGCCAAGTTGCCTCCGAGAGAAACCATCGCACCCACAAAGCGCTCAGCTTTCTTCTGTGTGTCTACGAGTCAGCTATTTATGACGCTCCCACCAGTACTCCGGATCTGCACCACCCAGAGGTCACGCTTCGGGTAGAGGCAACGCTATCGATTGAGTGGTAGTAGATGCTGAAGTGGCCCGGATTCTGCGTATAACGGGCAGTCACCAGACCCATTCAAGGACATAAAATGCTTATTGTCTTCAGCGGCCTTCCAGGCACCGGAAAAACGACTATCGCAAGCGAGCTTGCCGGCAGAACGGGTGCCGTCTACCTAAGGGTCGATACCATCGAACAGGCGATTCGAAACGCCGGCGTTCTTGCAAAAGAGGTGGGCAAGAGCGGTTACATGGTCGCCAATGAGCTTGCTCTGAGCAATCTTCGTTTTGGCCACACGGTTATAGTCGACTGTGTAAACCCGGTCGTTGAAAGCCGACAGGCATGGAGTGATATTGCTCAGCGCGCTGATGTGCCCTTGGTCAACATTCAGGTGATCTGTTCTGACAGGCGCGAGCACCAGCGTCGGGTGGAAACCAGGGAGGTCGATATTCCCGGGCTGACGCCCCCAACCTGGCAGTCTGTTCTCGATCATGAATATGAGGCGTGGGGCACTGCTCCATTCAGCATCGACACGGCCTTGACTTCAAAGGCGCAGGCTGTGGCGCTGATCACTGAAACGCTTTTATCCAGGGCGCGTCTGCTCTGAAGGCGTTCAATGCGCCCCCCGGTTCTCCTGGAGCCGGTTATCTGTCCGCATCGGAGTGCGATCTGCCTGATGCTTGTCAGCTGCGCTTGTGCGCTGGCCGGCAGCCCCGGATCACACTCCGATGCGACCTCCCGTGAGGGATCGGGCAGTTAGCGACAGGCTGTCGTTGGCGCTGGTTGTTCGGTGCGGTTCTATACCTGTAATTGAAGCTTGATCAGGTCAACTTGCACTGCTTTTTGCAGATTTATTCACCGTCGGTTGTCATTCTGCTCCCCAATTAACCAACACCAGGCAGGCGAAAGTGGTTGGGTCAGGTAGGGCGTGTGCCCCAGTACGCAGTCTTTGCGAGGGCGGGAGCAGCCGCGGGTGTCGAGGAATCATTGGTCGTTTTAATTGTCATATTTATGACCTTTTCTTTCAGGACGCTCAAATGAAGCGCACAACCCTATTGATCCTGGCCGTCTCAGGCGCTTTTCTGCTGGGCGGCTGCGCGCCTGTCTGGTACGACGGGGGGCGGCATGGTCACGATCGAGGTTACGACTCGGGCCGTGGATACGATCGCGGGCATGATGATCGGGGTTATGACCGCGGCTACGATCGTCGCGACAATGATCGCCGTTATGACCGCAATCGCGATCGTGATGACAGGGACGACTGATCCTCTGGTGCTTTAACTGCTGGCTCAATCAATTCCCGCCATTTGTTTCACCTCTGCAATATCCCTGCTTCGCGGAAACAAACCGGACATCTGCCAGCAATTGCGTTCAGGCAAGCTGTGCGCAATTAGTCCCGCCGCGCTCGTTCTGGCACCCGGGGCTGATGAGAACCCTCCTGTAAAACATCGTCCCGGGAATTCCTGCTCCATGCGAACCAGTCTTTCGCTGCCGCTGCTGGCTGCCTTGTCCATTTTGCTTGCGGCCTGTGCCAGCAAGACCATCCCGCCCGAAGAGTTTTCGGGCTATCTGTCCGATTACAGCCAGTTGGCGCAAAAGCATTTGCCTTCCGGGCAGGCCGTACTGTCCTGGGTAAGCCCTGATCTGGATATCAGCCATTACACCGGCGTCTATATCGAGCCAAGCCAGTTTTACCCGTGGGTGCTACCGACCGGGCGGGGGCCACAGTCCACGCTGTCGGCCGTAACCGGTTATTACGATGCTGCGCTCAAGCGCGAACTGGGCAAGGTCATGACGGTTGTCGCGGCCCCGGGCCCTGGCACGCTGATTGTCAGGCCGGCCATAGTCTCGCTCTCGGCTAGTACCCAGGGCCTGCGGTTTTATGAGTATTTGCCCGTGACCCTGCTCGCCGCTGGGGTCAGCACGGCGGTCGGGATGCGTGATCAGGACAGTGAAATCAGCACCGAGATCGCCGTGATCGATGCCGCTGACCAGCAGGTGGTCGCGCAAGTGGTGCGCAAGGGGACAGGGCTGGCGCTGGAAAATGATTCTCAGGTCATGACGCTGGATGATTTCAAGCTGGTGCTCGATGGCTGGGCGCTTGATATGCGCCGCGAATACTTGTCCAGCCGCCATTGAGAGCCGGTCAAGGGTTGGTCCGGGGCTCGCCGAAAGGCGGGCTTTTTTTTGTCTGCGATTTGTCTGGCTCCTTCACACGACTTCAAGTGCCGCCTGAATCTGATCGGCGTACTTGCTCAGGTTATTCATCTCTGTCTGTAACTGACCGGAGCTGGCTGAATTCAGCACCTTGGACTGGATCAAGGTCAAAGCAGCCGCGACGGCCAGTTCACGTTTGCCTTCCGGGCTGGCAGCACCAAAGGGGGTATCGCCCCGGAGGTTTTTGAAGTGCTCAGACATGATGCTCTCCTTATCGTTGCGGGTTTGAAACCTGTTACTACCGGTAACCGGTAATAACTAAAGTTTAGGGTAGGATTGATGGCGCGCATCGAAAAGGGCCTGAAAACAGCCTGGTAGACATGGTTGTGCCCGAAAGTACCGGCATGAATCTGAGGAACCGATCAGGGTGACCAGCGGTGCACCGTTAGTCGCTGCGTAACGTTCAACTTTGTTCATAATGGCGCGGTAATTGCTGTCTGTCGGTCCGCCAATGGATCACTCGTCTAATTGATGTGCATTTCCTGCGCATTTTCCGGTCTTTCCGGCCTTCGCGTATAAGCCTCGTCATTACAAAGGATTGGGTTGATTGGTTGAGAGCGACGCGAGCAGCGCCAAATAAAAATAGCCGTACTCGTCAATAAAATGGCGAATAGCCTGATTATTTGTGCTTGCAATTACGATATTAATCCAAATTTGTTCAATTTATTGACGATATCATTGTGATGGCTTATTTTGACGCCCTGTTGCTGGCCATGCGTCGTGAATACTCAGTCCGGAAGGAACCTACTTATGAGTCGTACAGACGACATATCGAACTTGTTCAGCAGGTTCGGCGCCACTTCGGACAGTTATCACGAGTTCGACAGTCAGTTCGAATACCCCAATACGCCGCCAGCTCAAGTTAAAGCCTCTGAGCCTGAAGAAGTCACGGCCCCGGTACTTGCTGCTCTGCCACCGGTTGCGCCAGTCTGCGTGGCATTGGCGAAAGCCGAAGATCCGGCACCGCTGATGAGCACTGCCGACGTTGCCATCCCGCTGCGTAATTTGCTCGCTGAAGTAGCGCTTGCTCGTCAGGCCGAAACCGAGGCCCTGCAGGCACAATTGCGCACGCCGCAGTGCAAGGCTCGTGTCGTGGTGCTGGTCTCGGCCAAGGGCGGCGTTGGCAAGACCACGCTGGCCGCCAGCCTGGCAAGCAGCCTGCGTCTGGAGGGTGGCAAGACCCTGGCCATCGACCTTGATCCGCAAAATGCCCTGCACCATCACCTCGGCGTTGAATCCGGCGTGACCGGCATCGGCAGCGCCTGCTGGAGCAGCAATCTGCAGCAGGGATTCAACGATGTACAAGTGCTGCCCTACGGCGTGTTGAGCGATGACCAGCGCTGTGCCCTGGAGCGCGAAATAAGCCAGGACCGCCACTGGCTGGCACGGCAACTGGAACGCATGGACCTTGGCACACATGACCTGGTGATTGTCGATACGCCCACCGGCCGCTCGGCGTACCTGCAGCAGGCGCTGGATGTGGCCGATCAGGTGCTGGTGGTCACTGCTGCCGACGCGGCCAGCTTTATTGCCCTGGAGCATATGGACCGTCTACTGGGAGCCGACGTTGCGCGCAGCTATGTGGTCAATCAATTTGAGCCCGGGCGCGAGTTTTCCCGCGACATGCTCGAAGTGCTCAAGCGCCGTCTGGGTGCGCAGTTGACGGGGGTAGTAGAGCAGGATCACGGTTTTGGCGAGGCCTTGGCTTACGGCCGCAACCCGTTGACGGTGCCCGTCCGGTCTGTAGGTGGTGAAGGGGTTTTACTGCTTGGCGAACACCTTAAGGCTGCTTTGCAGAACGTCCGTGTAACCGAGAACTCAGCTTCATGAGTCAGTCAAACAGCCCCCCCCAGGTTGCGCAAAGCCGGTTTCAGCGTTGGGCCCAGTCGCTGTCAGATCATCTTGATCAGTGGCCGGCTGCGGCACGCCGTGCGCTGCTTGCCGGTACCGCAGTGTTTTGCGGGCTTTTGGGCCTGCTGATCATTACCGTACCGTTCGAATTCTATGCGCAGTGCATCTTTGCCATCGGCTGCTTTGTTGCAGCATTGGTGCTGCGCAGGATACCCGGGCGCCTGACCATCCTGATCATGATCGGCCTGTCACTCACGGCCTCGTTGCGCTATATATACTGGCGCTTGACCGAAACCCTGGGGTTCGACGACTGGGTCGACATGGCGTTCGGTTATGGCCTGGTGCTGGCCGAAATCTATGCCCTGGTGGTGCTGGTGTTTGGCTACCTGCAAACGGCCTGGCCGCTGCGGCGCCAGCCGGTATTGCTCAAGGGCCCGCCGAGCGAATGGCCAGTGGTTGACGTGTTTATCCCGTCATACAACGAGACGCTCGATATCGTGAAGCTGACCATCTTTGCCGCTCAGGCAATTGACTGGCCACAGGACAAGCTGCGCGTGCATGTGCTCGATGACGGTCGCCGCGAAGACTTTCGCGAGTTCTGCGAGCAGATCAACGTCAACTACATCACCCGTGACAACAATCGTCATGCCAAGGCCGGTAACCTCAACGAAGCACTGCAGGTCACCAGTGGCGAGTTCGTAGCATTTTTCGATGCCGACCACGTGCCGACCCGCTCTTTCTTGCAAGTGAGCATTGGCTGGTTCCTCAAAGACCCCAAGCTGGCGATGTTGCAAACGCCGCACTTTTTCTTTTCACCCGACCCGTTCGAAAAAAATCTCGACACCTTCCGTTCGGTGCCCAACGAAGGCGAGTTGTTTTATGGTCTGGTGCAGGACGGCAACGACCTGTGGAACGCCACGTTTTTCTGTGGCTCTTGCGCAGTGATCCGTCGCAAGCCGCTGATGGAAGTCGGCGGGGTGGCGGTCGAAACTGTGACCGAAGATGCCCATACCGCGCTCAAGCTCAACCGCGCCGGCTACAACACTGCTTATCTGGCGATACCGCAGGCAGCGGGTCTGGCCACGGAAAGCCTTTCACGCCACATTAGCCAGCGTATTCGCTGGGCGCGGGGTATGGCGCAGATTTTCCGCACCGACAATCCGCTGTTTGGCAAGGGCCTGAACCTGGGCCAGCGCCTGTGCTACCTCAACGCAATGCTGCATTTCTTCTATGGTTTGCCGCGCTTGGTGTTTTTGACGGCGCCGCTGGCTTTTCTGTTTTTTGATGCGCAAATCTTTCATGCCTCGGGCTTGATGATTGCCGCCTATGCATTGCCGCATATTTTTCATGCCAGCCTCACCAACTCCAGCATTCAGGGGCAATACCGGCATTCGTTCTGGAACGAGGTCTACGAGACAGTACTGGCCTGGTACATCATGGCCCCGGTGCTGGTGGCGCTGGTCAACCCCAAGTTCGGTGGTTTCAACGTGACCGACAAGGGCGGGATCATTGACGAGAAGTACTTCGACTGGAAACTCGCCCGTCCATATATCGTGCTGCTGACCCTTAACATGGCAGGGATGGCGTACGGGATCGCGCGGCTGGCAATGGGTGAGGAGGGCGCCACGACCACGCTGTTGATCAACCTGTTGTGGACGCTCTACAACGTGATCATCACCAGTGCCGCCGTGGCGGTGGCCAGTGAAACCCGGCAGGTTCGTGCCGAGCCGCGGGTTGCTGCCACATTACCGGTGCGCCTGGTCCGTGGCGATGGCAGTGTGATAGACGGCGTTACCCAGGACTTTTCGCAAAAAGGCATGGGCTTGCGTTTGCCACAGGGCGTCAGCGTACCTCAAGGCGAGCAGGTGCAGATTTCGCTATTGCGCAGCCAGCACTTGAGCCTGTTCCCGGCTGTGATTGTATTCAGTCGCGGTGAATTGCTCGGCGTTCAATTTGAAGCTCTGACTCTGCGCCAGCAAAGTGATCTGGTTCGTCTCACCTTTTCCCGTGCCGACACTTGGGCATCGACCTGGGGTAGCGGGCAGGTTGATACCCCGCTGGTGGCCCTGCGCGGAGTCAGCCGAATTGGTTTTCGCGGTATCCAAGAACTCTTCAAAGCCTCGCTCATGGAAGTGCGCAGCTTGCTGCGCCGTCGCCGCGTCGCCCCATCAAAGCTAGAAAACATCCAGGATAAGTGATGAATTCAACGTCTTCAGTCTTCGCCAATTTGCGCGATCCGCGTCGTGCCCTGGCACGCATTGCGTGTGCCTTGCTGGCTTTGAACAGCGGCGCTGCCTGCGCCGAGAGCGCTCCAGCCGTTGCTGCAACCGGTAGCAATAATTACACCGTGACCCTCAAACAGTTGGGCCGCAATTATCCGATGAACCTGCGTGGTGTGGAATCGAGCGACAGTGTCAGTTTCGATGTGCGGGCCGACTCGATTGTGACGGGTGCCAAGTTGAACTTGCAGTACACCTACTCGCCGGCATTGCTGGAAGAGCTGTCGCAAATCAACGTCATCATCAACGATGAAGTGGCGGCAAGCCTGCCGTTGCCCAAGGACAAAGCCGGGCAACTGCAACAGCATGTCGTCGACATACCGGCGCACCTGATTACCGAGTTCAACCGTCTGAGTTTGCAGTTTATCGGGCACTACACCATGAGTTGCGAAGATCCGCAGCACACCAGCCTGTGGGCCAAGATCAGCAACGCCACCAGCTTGAGCATTGATGTATCGCCCTTGGGTTTACCCAATGATCTGTCCATCTTGCCGTTGCCATTTTTCGATCGTCGCGATACCCGGGCCCTGGATTTGCCGTTTGTGTTCGTCTCTGCGCCTGACAACGCCACGCTCGAAGCAGCCGGTGCACTGTCGTCGTGGTTTGGCGCCCAAGCCAGTTTTCGGGGTGCACGGTTTTCCTCGAGTTACAACCAAATTCCCGCCAGCGGCAGTGCGGTGGTTTTGATCAGCGGTCCGGATGCGCTGCAGATTGGCAGTATTAGTCTACCGCCAGCGAAGGGCCCGACCCTGACCTTGATGACCAATCCGAATGACGTCAATGCCAAGCTGCTGGTGGTCAGCGGTCGCGACGGTGCCGAACTCAAGAGTGCCGCAACTGCTTTGGTACTGGGCAGCCAGGCCTTGTCGGGCAGCAGCGTGGTGATCGATCGATTGCAGGTGGTGCAGCCCCGCAAGCCCTATGACGCGCCGAACTGGTTGCCCAGTGATCGCCCGGTAAAGATTGGTGAGTTGATGCAGGCCAAGCAACTGGCGGTGTCCGGCTACAACCCGGGTGAAATCACCGTGCCGTTGAATTTTCCGCCGGATTTGTTTACCTGGCGTAACGAAGGCGCGCCGCTGAATCTTAAATACCGCTATACGCCGCAAGAGAAGTCCTACAATTCGTCGTTCATTATCAGTTTTAATGACGCGCTGATTCAGTCGCAGAACCTGCTGTCCCGGGACAGGCTCGACAGCAGTGTGCTCAGAACACTGAAGTCAGACGACAGCCTTGACCGCGAAACCAATGTGTTGCTGCCCCTGAACTCGGTGGCCCTGCAGTCCCGCCTGCAGTTGCGCTATATGTTCGATTACATCAAGCAGGGCCAATGTAACGACATCATCATTGACAATATGCGCGGTGCGATTGATCCCGAGTCGACCCTTGATTTGAGCGGCTACGACCACTTTATCGCCATGCCCAACCTGGGCGTGTTCAAGGATTCCGGCTTTCCGTTTACCCGTATGGCTGACCTGTCGCAAACCGCCGTGGTGTTGCCGGATGATGCCGGGGTTGCTGATTTGAATGCCTACCTCACACTGCTCGGCCGATTTGGCCAGTCCACCGGCTACCCGGCTACTGGCGTACAGGTGATTCAGGCGGATCAGGTGGCGGGCGCTGCGGACAAGGACTTGCTGGTGCTGGCGTCCGGTGCCAATCAGCCTTTGCTGACACATTGGGCCGATCGCCTGCCCGCTAACGATGGCGAAGGCCAGCAGAGCTTTCATTTATCTGACTTGCCGATGCGGCTACGTGACTGGTTTAGCCCCGATCCTGAAGCCAATATTCGCAAGACGCGGTTGGCGATGGCGTTTTCCGGTGGCGCGCGTAGCACTTACCTGACCGGTTTCGAATCGCCGCTTAAAAAAGGGCGCAGTGTTGTGGTTATCGCCAGTGGTCAACCGCAAGGTCTGGCCGATGCCACAAATGCACTGATCGGAGGTGAGGATTACACCCATTCGATCCAGGGCAGTCTGGTGGTGGTACGCGGTAAAAACATCGAGCCTCTGGTGGCGGACGAGCAGTACTACGTTGGCAGCCTGGGGCCTATCAAGTACCTGCAATGGTTGATGTCGCGCCATGTGGTCCTGTCCCTGCTGCTGACCGGTCTGGGGGTGATTTTGCTCAGTGGTCTGGCTTATCTGGCACTGCGCGCACGCGCCAACAAACGACTAGGTAACTGACGGCTCATGGGGTTCTTCGCGATCAAACGTTTTAATTCCTCACCGCGGCGCCTGCATCGTGCGCTGCTGTGGTTGGCAGGCGCTCTGGCAGGTATCGCCCTGACCCCCGCGATGGCCAAGGACACCAGGTGCCAAAAAGCCGACTGGCCGCTGTGGCAAGCCTACGCTTCGCGCTTTGTACAGGCTGACGGCCGTATGCTGGAGTCCAGCCCACAGCTCAACCAAAGCTCTTCCGAAGGTCAGTCCTACGGGATGTTATTTGCATTGATCGGCAATGATCAGGCGCGCTTTGACAGGTTATGGCAATGGACCCTGGCCAATATGGCTGGCGCCGACGTGAGCACGCGTTTGCCAGGCTGGTTGTGGGGGCAGGGCAAGGACGGGACGTGGCAATTGCAGGACGCCAA
Organism: Pseudomonas sp. CCC4.1; assembly: GCF_035019225.1. NCBI lineage: Bacteria > Pseudomonadati > Pseudomonadota > Gammaproteobacteria > Pseudomonadales > Pseudomonadaceae > Pseudomonas > Pseudomonas sp. CCC4.1. The sequence continues at coordinate 12,368 of NZ_JASJWL010000054.1, forward strand.
TTCAGCGTCCGACTCGGACTTGTGGATTGCCTATTCGTTGCTCGAAGCGGCACGTCTGTGGCAGCGCCCGGACTACCGCGAGGCAGCCTTGCATCTGCTTGAAAACATCCAGAGCCAACTGGTCGTGAGCTTGCCCGGTCTGGGCAAAATGGTGTTGCCCGGGCCTCAAGGCTTTGTGCAGCCAGATCATCTGTGGCGCTTGAATCCCAGCTATCTGCCGCTGCCGTTGCTGCGGCGGCTGGCCATGCAGGCACCGGCCGGGCCGTGGAAAGAAATTGCCGAAAACACCGTGAAAATGGTCAAGGCTTCCAGCCCCAAGGGCTATGTTGCCGACTGGATCGGCTATCGTGCCACCGGGCCGAACAGCGGTCTGTTCGTGGTCGATCCGGTTAATGGCGAACTGGGCAGTTACGACGCGATTCGCGTTTACCTGTGGGCAGGCATGACGCCCAAATCCGATGTGCTGGCAGCACCGTTGCTGGCGCGACTGGAGGGCATGGCGAACAGCACGGCTTCCACTGGCATTCCACCGGAAAAGGTCCAGGTCAGGAGCGGTACGCTAGAGGGGCATGGGCCGTTCGGCTTCTCCGCCGCGCTGATTCCTTACTTCCAGGCCAAAGGCCAGCCCTGGCTTGCCCAAGCCCAGCAGCGTCGAACCGAGCTAGCCCTCACGAAGGCGCTGGGGCAGGCCGATGGCGAACGTACCGAGCCTTTGTATTACAACGTCATGCTTAGCCTGTTCGCACTCGGCTGGGCAGAAAACCGCTTTCAGTTTCGTGATGACGGAACACTCAAACTGTCTTGGGAGACGTCATGCGTCCGCACCGCCACGCACTAGCCATCGGGATTCTAACCGCAGTCATCGGCACAGCCGTCCACGCCGATACCAGCGACGTGCAAGCGCGGCTGGTCGAACAGGGTCAGTACTGGCAAGGCCGCGCCAATGCACAACGGGCGGCCGAGGCCTGGGAAAAAGTCTTGCGTCTGGACCCCAATCAAGTGGATGCCCTTTATGGTATGGGCTTTGCCAGCCTCAAACAGAACAAGCCCGAGCAAGCCAGGCAATACCTGGCGCGTTTGCAGGCGCTGTCGCCCCGACCGTGGCTGGCGGCGCAGCTGGAACAGGATATTGCCCTGACTGAGACGCAGAACAAAGCACTGCTGGATGAGGCCCGACGTCTGGTCGATAGCGATCAGCGAGATGAGGCGACTCAGGTGTTTGCCAAACTGTTTGCCGGTCGCACACCGTCAGGCACGGTGGGACGTGAGTATTACAACAACCTGGCGTTCAATCCTGCAGGTTGGCCAGAAGCGCGAAAAGGCATGGAGCGCTTGCTGCGCGAGACGCCCAACGACTCGACTCTGGCGCTGTTTCTGGCCAAGCAACTGATTCGTTACGAAGACAGTCGCCCTGAAGGTATCCGTAATCTGGCCAAGCTATCGACCCGGCCCGACATCGGCGGTGACGCTGATGAAAGCTGGCGTCTGGCGCTGGTCTGGTCCGGTCCGCCGAGTGCTGCCCAGGTGCCGTTGTTCGAAGCCTTTTTAAAGGCTCATCCAGATGATCAGGAAATTCGTGACCTGCTGAACAAAGGTAAATTGAAAGCCAGCACTGCAGACCGTGTACCGGCCTGGCAACCTGATCCGCTGGTCGAGCGTGGGCTCAAGGCGTTGGATAAAGGTGATCAGGCGGGTGCCGAGCAAGCCTTTGCCGCACGCTTGAAAAACAAGGCGAATGATCCTGATGCTTTGGGTGGGCTAGGTGTGGTGCGTCAGCAACAGGACCGTCTGAGCGAAGCTGAGCAACTTTTGAACCGCGCTATCGGCAACGGTGGCTCGCGCTGGAAGCCGGCGCTGGATAACGTGCGCTACTGGGCTTTGCTGCAACAGGCGCGCAACCAGGCCAAGAGCCAGCCCGCCAAGGCCCGGGAAAGCATTGCCCAGGCAATGCGAGTGAACCCCAGGGGCATCGAGGCACGTTTGGCCCTCGCGGATATTCAGGCTCAGAACGGTCAGCTCGATGAGGCTCAAGCCAGTTACCGTCAGGTGCTGAGTGTGCAGAAGGACAATGCTCAGGCCGTACAAGGGCTGGTCAATGTTCTGTCGCAAGCGGGGCAGGCCGATGAGGCCTTGCGCCTGCTAGATACCCTGACCCCGGCCCAGCAGGCCGAAATGGGCGGTGGCGGTCGACTGCGTGCGCTGCGCTCCACGCAGGCTGCGGCATTGGCCGAGCAGCGTGGCGATACCCGGGGCGCACAACAAGCTTTGGTGCAAGCGGTCAAAGATGACCCGGACAACGTCTGGACCCGTTTTGATCTCGCCCGCCTTTACCTGAAAACCGGTGAGCCGCAAAAAGCCCGCGTTCTGATCGACAGCTACCTCAAAGCCCATCCGACAGATGTTGACGCCCTCTATACCAGTGCTCTGCTCTCAGTGGAAATGGAGCAGTGGGACGCTGCCCAGGCTGCCATAAGCCGGATTCCAGTGGGTCGTCGCACCGCAGATATGAACGATTTGGCGGATCAGATCACGCTGACGGTGCAGGTCAAGCTCGCTGCCACCATGGCCAAGCGTGGCCAGCGTCAGGAAGCCCTGGCATTGCTCGACCGGTTGCAACCGATGGCGAGCCGCAGTCCGGATCGTATGGCAACGCTGGCCTCGGCTTATGTGGACACAGGAGATTCCACGCGAGCGTTGACCATGATGCGCGATGTGATCAACCAGACACCGACACCTTCCGCCGACTTGATGTTGCAGTACGCCAATCTGCTGCTCAAGACGGGTAATGATGCCCAGGTCAACTCGATCCTGCGCGGCCTGCAAAACCAGCGAATGAGCGTTGCCACACGCAAACGTTTCGACGACCTGCTGTATCAGTACCGCATTCGTCAGGCCGATCTGCTGCGTGAAGGCGGTGACCTGGCGGGCGCTTATGACACTCTGGCACCGGCGCTGGCATCGCGGCCTGGGGACGCCGGTGCGACTTCGGCGCTGGCGCGGATGTACGTCAGCAGCGGCAATAACGCCAAGGCGTTTGAGCTGTACAAGCCTTTGCTGCAACGTCAGCCCAACGATCCGCAAATCCTCCTCAATGCCGCGGACGCTGCGGTTCTGGCCCGAGATAACGGCTACGCCGAGCGTGCGCTGGAGCAGTTTGTGAAACTGCAAAACTACGACCCGCAGTCTTTGACCGAAGCGGCACGAATCTACCGCAGCATGGGCAAGAGCGCTCAGGCTGCGCACCTGTTGCGCAAGGCCGTGGACATCGAGCAAACCGAGAAAAAACGCAACCTTACGGCTCAGGCCGGCGTATCTGGCGTTGCGCCGAACCCGTTCGCCGGCTTGTCGGGCCCAGCCAATCAGATGGGGCGTGGGGCCATCGATGCGATTCCCGCGCCCGCCCAAACCACGCTCGATTCAAGCGCTTATATGGCAGACGACAATGCGCTGTTGGCCAGCGATGTCTATCCGGGGCAACCCCTGCCTTCCAGGACAGGCAATGGCACCTTGCCGGTGGGACGTAATGCTGGTGCCGGGGCTAATCCATTTTTACCCCAAGGCACGGTCAATGTGGCGGTGGACCAAGCCAGTTCGGCCCAGCGTGCGCTGGACAGTATCCTCCAGGAGCGCAGTGCCTACGTGACCCAGGGCGTCACTATTCGCAACAACGACAGTGAGCCTGGCCTTGGCAAAATGACCGATATCGAAACACCGCTGGAAATTAACTTTCCGGCGGGTGACAACCGTATCGCCGTACGTGTGACACCGGTGTCCCTGAATGCGGGTAGGGTGGGTGTTTATGCCGCCGAACGCTTTGGTAGTGGCAAAGAGTCAACCGAGGGGATTGGCGCCCAGCGTGAGAGTGGTGTCGGTGTGAGCGTTGGCTACGCTCGCCCGGATGAAGGCATCAAGGCCGACCTCGGTACCACGCCGATCGGCTTTCAATACAGCACCGTGGCCGGTGGCGTGAGTGTCGATCGCCCGCTCGCCAGCAATTCCAATGTGCGTTATGGCGTCAATGTTTCACGCCGCCCGGTGATCGACAGCGTAACGTCATTCGCCGGTACCACCGATGAGCGCACCGGGCAGACGTGGGGTGGCGTAACGGCTAACGGCGGCCGTGGTCAGCTGAGCTATGACAACCAGGCTGTCGGCGCCTATGGCTACGGCGCCTGGCACAAGCTGCTGGGTCATAACGTCGAATCCAACAGCCGTGCCGAACTGGGCGGTGGAGTGTATTGGTATTTGCAAAACACCGAGGACAGCAAGCTGACACTGGGTCTGAGCGCTACCGGCATGAGTTTTGAGAACAACCAGAACTTCTTTACCTATGGCCACGGCGGCTACTTCAGCCCGCAAAGCTACTTTGCCCTGGGCGTGCCGGTGGCCTGGTCGCAGCGCACCGATCGCTTCAGCTACCAGGTCAAGGGCTCGGTGGGCGTTCAGTACACCCATCAGGCCGGTGCCGACTACTTCCCCGGTGACAAGGACATGCAGGCCACCAACGACCAGCGCTACTCCGGCGAGAGCAAGACTGGCGTCGGTTACAGCCTGGCCGCTGCCGGTGAGTACAAGTTCGGGTCGAGCGTTTTCCTGGGGGCCAATTTGGGTCTGGATAATGCTCAGGACTACCAGCAAATCACCGGGGCGATGTACCTGCGCTATATGTTTGAAAATATGAATGGCCCTATGGAGCTGCCGGTCAGCCCATACAGTTCGCCTTATTCCAATTGATGTCCTGGAGACTTTAAATGCCTTCTTCCGTTCTTGCCGGTATGACCCTTCTTGTTCTAGGGGAAAGCCACATGAGCCTGCCTAACTGTTTGATGGAGCCGCTGCACGCCAACCTGACCCAGCAGGGCGCAAATGTGCACTCGATTGGCGCGTGCGGTGCCAGTGCCGGCGATTGGTTGATTACCAAAAAAGTCGATTGTGGAGCCGAAGAAAAGGGTAACGGTAAAATTGTGATCAGGGGGCGTGACGCGACCACTACGCCGATCAAGGAGTTGCTTGCAGCGGATAAACCGGATCTGGTGGTGCTGGTGATTGCAGACACTATGGCCTCTTACGACAAGCCGGTGTTTCCCAAGGCGTGGGCGTGGCAAAACGTGTCTGCCCTGGCCAAGGAAATTACCGCCAATGGCGCCAAGTGCGCCTGGGTAGGCCCGGCGTGGGGCAAGGAAGGTGGCATGTACAAGAAGAACGATGCCCGCACCAAGCTGATATCTGCGTTCCTGGCGACCAATGTTGCACCTTGTACTTACATCGATTCGCTGGAGTTTTCCAAGCCGGGGCAGTGGGTGACCACTGACGGCCAGCATTTTACTGTGGCGGGTTACAAATCCTGGGCCAACGCCATCGGTGATGCATTGGGCAAGCTGCCCCCTGAAGCGGTCAGTGCCAAGGGTGCAAACAAGTGATCCGAGCTGTATTGAGCGCGGCAGTGTTGTTTTGCAGCGCGCATGCGCTGGCTGCCGACGTTGCGCTGTACCCCACTGGCCCCGATCAGGACGCCGCCTTTATCCGCTTCGTCAACGCCACCGCTGCCCCTCTGGACGTAATGGGCCAGCCCGGGCAACCACCGTTGCGCCTTGAAACGGCAGCGCCTGCTTCATTGTTGTTCCCGGTGGATTCGGGCAAGGCCGTCAAGGGCTCGCTGGCCAGTGGTGCGCACCAGTTGGCCCTGGACCTCAAGGTCGAGCCGGGTGAGTTCGCGACCATTGTGGTGGTGCCGCAAGGCGACGGGATCGAACAAGTCGCCGTGCGCGAAACACCGGATGACTTCAACGGCCTCAAGGCTTCGCTGGCGTTTGTCAATGTCGACAAGTCCTGCAGCGATGCCAGTCTGCGTCCTGCCGGGCGCACGGGCGATCTGTTCAAGGCGGTACCGTTCGCCAGTCTGCAGCGACGTTCAATCAACCCGGTAAACCTGTCAGTGCAACTGGTATGTGCCAACGCCAACACCGGCGCGCCGCTGGACCTGGGCGCACTCAAGGCTGGCGAACGCTACAGCGTGCTGCTGCTGCCATCTGCCAGCGGGCCGCGTTTGTTGAGTACCACGGACACGCTGTCCCACTGATCGGATTCTGCTGCCACCATGGTCTTCGCCTCACTCGAGTTCCTGACGCTGTTTTTACCGGCCTTTATGCTGGTCTACGCCCTGGGCAAGCCGCAGTGGCGCAACGTGATTCTGTTGATCGGCAGCTGGCTGTTCTATGGCTGGTTGAACCCGATGTTCCTCGCGTTGCATGTGGCTTTGACGGTCGTGGCATGGCTTGGCGGGTTGCTCATCGATCGCAGTCGTGAGGACTCCCGGGGCAGGGTGCGGCTGTTGATTGCGTTGATTGTGTTCAACACGGCGGTGCTGTGCTGGTACAAGTACGCCAATATCCTGGCCGCGACCTGGATTGACTGGATCACGTATCCGGGGGCGATGCCGCTGGAATGGCAGCGGGTGGCGCTGCCCGCCGGGCTGTCGTTTATCGTGCTGCAGGCGATTTCCTATCTGGTGGATGTACATCGCCACACCGTGCCGGTGGAGCGCAGCTTGATCAATTACGCCACCTATATCTCGATGTTCGGCCACTCGATTGCGGGGCCGATCATTCGTTATGACTGGGTGCGTCGCGAACTCACCCAACGTTATTTCGACTGGCAGAATTTCTCCCTGGGTGCGCGCCGTTTCATGATCGGCATGTGCATGAAAGTGCTGGTTGCCGACACCCTGTCGCCGCTGGTGGATGTTGCGTTTCACCTCGACAACCCCTCTTTTGTCGACGCCTGGATCGGCTGCCTGGCCTACTCGCTGCAATTGTTTTTCGACTTTGCAGGCTATAGCGCCATGGCCATTGGCCTGGGCCTGATGCTGGGTTTTCATTTCCCGGAAAACTTCAACCAGCCGTATCTGGCCAGCAGCATTCAGGACTTCTGGCGGCGCTGGCACATGTCGTTGTCCAGCTGGCTGCGGGACTATCTTTATATCGCCCTGGGCGGCAACCGCAACGGTGCCTGGAAAACCTATCGCAACCTGTTCCTGACCATGGCCATTGCGGGGCTGTGGCATGGCGGTGACAGCTGGAACTACCTGCTATGGGGCGCGGCCCACGGTATTGCGCTGTGTGTGGACCGGTTGTGGTCGCGTTCCAGCCTGCCGCGCATTCCGTCATGGTTGTCACATACATTGACGCTGCTGTTTGTGTTTATGGCCTGGACCTTGTTCCGCGCTCAGGATTTTGCTTCAGCCCTGAATATGTACGCCGGTCAGTTGGGTTTGCACGAGTTTGCCCTGGGCGACGCGCTGGCCGTGACCCTGCGCTCGGCTCACGGCCTGGCGGCATTGCTGGGGGTGGCGTGCATCATCGCGCCGTTGTTCAAGCGCCGGTATGAAGAGCGTTTTGGTGCGCAATTCTGGTTTGCGCCGATGGCGGCGCTGTGGCCAGTCGCGGGTTTTCTGCTGTCGTTCGCCTTGATAGCGAGCCGTGAAGCGGTGCCCTTTCTGTACTTCCAGTTCTGATGGTCGCGCCCATGTCCTCGTCATCGCCCAAACCGGCTGTAGCCACTGAATTCACTGCCCGTGTGAGCAGATTTGGCGGTGCAGTGTTTGTGCTGTTTCTGGCGGCGAGCTTTGCCTCGTCCCTGTGGTTGTTTGCCAGCGGCAAAATACAGATGCTTGCCCCCGACCTGAGCCGTGATGCGGTGCTGCATGGCGAGGTGACCCACAGAATTGCCAAGCAGTTGTCCGAGTCCGGCCTTGCACAAAAGGCGGCCGATCTGGAGCGTGGCGCCAGCTGGTTGCTGTTCCACGACACCGGCGCGCGGGTGCGTCCGGGCTGTGCGGGCTGGCTGTTTTTGACCGACGAAATGCGTATCAACCGTCATGCTCAGGTTAATGCTCAAACCAAGGCTGCAGCGGTGCGCGATATCCAGCAGCAACTGGCCAGACGGGGTATTGAACTGCTGGTGGCCGTGGTGCCGGACAAGAGCCGGATTGCCAGTGCGCAACTCTGTGATTTACGCCGCCCGGTGCAGTTGCAACATCGCGCCGAAGCCTGGGTTGAGGGATTGAACAAGGCAGGGGTGAGCGCTGTGGATCTCGCGCCAGTTCTTCAGTCTGTGGGCAGCGATGCCTATCTGCGCACTGATACCCACTGGAGTGAAGCCGGGGCCTCGGCGGCAGCCATGGCCATTGCCGTGCAGGTACAGGCAATGGGGATCAGCGCCACGCCGCACAAGGATTATGAAACTGTGCTGCAAGACCTGTCGCGTCGCCCGGGAGACCTGGTGCGACTGGCCGGTCTTGAATGGTTGCCAGTGGGGTTGCAACCCGCTGCGGAATCGGTGGCGGCCAGCCGGTTCAGTGAGGAAATCGATTCATCCCAAAGCGATGCAGATAACCTGGATGATCTGTTTGGCGATGACAACCTGCCCAACGTTGCTTTGATTGGCACTTCGTTTTCGCGTAACTCCAACTTTGCCGGTTTTTTGCAGCAGGCCTTGGGTGCGCCTATAGGTGACTTTTCCAAGGACGGTGGCGAGTTCTCCGGTGGTGCCAATGGCTACTTCAGCAACCCTGCATTCGTGCAGACACCGCCAAAACTGGTGATCTGGGAAATCCCCGAGCGTGATTTGCAGACGCCTTACAGCGAGCCAATAAAACTGTAACCCGTAGCAGCTGCCGCAGGAACGAGGCTGCGTCCGGCGACGCAGTCGCCGCAAAATCAGGCACTGCGGTGTGCCAGGTAAACCCGACTCGCAGGGTTTACGGTCGCTTCGCAACCGAACGCAGCCTCGTTCCTGCGGCAGCTGCTACGGACGGTCAGCCAAGGTGCTAGTCTGGTGATCAGACACCTGCCCATCACGGTCACGCTACCATGCCCGCAAGCCCGTCAACACACTGCGCTACACCCCGGTTCTGGCGGGACGCGCAGTTGCCCTTTATCGAAGCGCGCTCCATCGCCGATGGCCGTAAGGTCTGCTATGCCCGACACTCCCACGAGATTTTCTCCATCGGCGCCATCACCTCCGGCTGCTGCACTTACCTGCATGAGAAAACCAGTCACGGTATCAGCGCCGGCACGGTGGTGTTGATGAACCCGGGAGATGTCCACGCCTGTAATCCGCTGGACGACCAGCCATGGTCCTATGTGATGCTGTATGTCGATGCGCAGTGGCTGGCAGGCATTCAACAGGCCTTTGACGATCAGGCCAGCGGGGTGTTCCAGCCCCTGGCGGCCACCCACACCCGCTCGCCGGGGTTGTTCAATGGCCTGACCGCCCTGTATGCGCAGCTGGTCGACCCGCACCTCGAGGGGCTGGCCAAGCACGAGTCGGCGGTCAAGTTCTTTTCAGCGATGCAACAGGAACTGGGCGGCCCGCTGGTGCTTCGCAAGAGCGCCAATGCACGGGTGGAGCGCGCCGCCAAATTTATCGACGAGCGTTTCCTGCACACCATTCGCCTGCAGGATATCTGTGCCGCCGCCAGCCTGTCGGAGGCTTACCTGATCCGTGCCTTCGAGCAGCGTTACCATATGACGCCCCACGCCTATCTGATCAATCGGCGCATTCAACATGCCCAGGCGCAACTGCGCGAAGGGGCGTTGATCGCCGATATCGCCCAGCAAACCGGTTTTGCCGATCAGGCGCATTTCCAGCGGGTGTTCAAAAAACACCTCGCGGCCACGCCCGGGCAGTACAAGGGCTAAAACCACAGCAAGGACACCGCGCAGCCCGCCAGCATGGCCGCCATGCCGCGATTGAACAGGCGGATGCGCCGGGTGCTGTGCAGGTAACGGCTCAGAAAGGCGCCGGTGTAGGCCCAGCAGGCCACTGACAGGTAGCAGACTACAAAGTAGATCAGTGCAAATGCCCAGATCAGCGTGGCTTCGCCCCCCGAAACAAACGCGCCCATACCTGCAACCGCCGCCAGCCAGGCTTTGGGGTTGAGCCATTGCATGGCGGCGCCGGTAAAAAACGATGGCTGCCGGGCGTCCCCGCCAAACTCGATGCGGCCGTTATCCATCGCCAGTTTCCAGGCCAGGTACAACAAAAATGCCATGCCGGCCCAGCGGATCAGGTCGGTGAGGATCGGCCACTGCTTGAGCACTTCATGCAGGCCAAAACCGGTAAACAGCAGCAACACCACAAAACCGACGGTGGCCCCCAGCACATGGCGCAGACTGGGCCCCAGGCCGAACTGCATACCCGAACTCAGGGCCACCACATTCACCGGCCCCGGTGAGATGGAGGCTGCCAGGGCGAACGCCGCCATTGAAATCAGCACGCTCATCGTTATTGTTCTCCGCTCCAAGGTTGAGCCCTGAGGTTATGGGGCGCGGACCCAAGCGTATTGAACAAAACTCCCCTGTACGGAGGCATCTTGCGTTTATGAAATTTAATCTGTATTTTTTCATGAAAATAAATGATTTAAATTTCATGGCGGCCCGGGATGAACAAGCAAGAAGAGATGGCCGCCCTGGCCATCCTTATCCACGACCTGCGCAAGCACAAGAAGTACACGCTCAAGGAACTGGCCGATAAAATTGGCCGCTCCGTGGGTTTTTTGTCCCAGGTCGAGCGCGGCCTGTCCCAGCCCACGGTGGCCGACCTGACGGCCATCAGTGAAACCCTGGGTGTGCCCACCACCTATTTCTACAGTTTGCCCAAGCCCAAGCAGTTGCCCTGGGTGACCCGCCCGGACGAGCGACGCACGCTGTACCTGGGCAACGGCATCACCGATATCCTGGTCTCGCCACAAATCCGTGCGTCGTTCTCCATGCTCGAAAGCCTGCTGGAAGCGGGCGCCAGCAGCGGCGAACGGCTTATGACCGACAGCTCGGAGCAGGGCGGCTATGTCATTGAAGGGCAATTGACCCTGTGGCTGGGCGACGACGCTGAGCCTGCCACCCTCAATGCCGGTGACAGTTTCCAGTTCGACAGCCATACGCGCTGTCGCTACGCCAACCTGACACAGCAGCTTGCCCGCGTGCTGTGGGTTTACACCTGATAACAACAAAGGAACCTTGAAGATGGATGCTGCCTGCTCTGATCTGCTGGCCGAAGTGCGTGCGTTTCGTCAGCGCAACCCCGAGGTGCGTTATGTCGACCTGATCTCCCTGGATATCCCCGGGCATTTCTACGGCAAGCGTTACCCCATCGACATGCTGGAAAAAGTCGCGGCCGGCAGCGTCCTGAAACTGCCGCAGAACTGTGTGTTGCTAGGGGTGCAGGGCGGATTGTTCAAGATAGGCGACTATTGTTTCAACGATGGCGACCCGGATGCCGTGCGGCGTCTGGTACCGGGCACGCTCAAGCCGGTGACCTGGGAAGACAAGCCCCTGGGCCAGATGCTGATCACTTCTGACGGCACTGAACAGCCGATCGTCTTTGAGCCCCGCGAAGTCCTGGCCCGGGTGCTGGCCCGGCTGGCGCGCAAAGGCATTCGCCCGGTGGTGGCGTTCGAGCTGGAGTTCTACCTGTTCGACAAGAAGCTGCGCGATGGCTTGCCGCAGTTCCCCCGTGATCACTTGAGCGATGATGCCGACGATCAGCCCACTATGCATATCGAGCGGTTGTCGCGCTTTGCCCCGGTGCTGGATGACATGGTCGATGCGGCCCAGGCCCAAGGGATTGATGCCACCGTGATTACGGCCGAGCTGGGCCCGGGGCAGTTCGAAATCAATTTCGCTCACCTCGATGACGGTTTGCGTGCCGCGGACTGGGCGGCGCTGTTCTGTCGCAGCACCCGCGGGGTGGCGCTCAAGCATGGCTATCGCGCCAGCTTTATGGCCAAACCCTACCTGGAGCACCCGGGCAGCGGCATGCATGTGCATGTCAGTCTGTACGACGCGGGCGGCAACAACTTGCTGGCGGCCAACCAGCAGCAGCCCTTGCGCCACGCTATCGGCGGTTGCCTGGAATTACTGCCGGCGTGCATGCCGATATTTGCACCTAACCACAATGCTTTTCGCCGCCTGGGCGGTACGACCAATATCGCCACCCAGGCCAGTTGGGGGTATGAGGACCGCGATGCGTGCTTGCGTATCCCGGAATCGGACAGTAAAAACCTGCGGGTCGAGTATCGCCTTGCGGGCGCTGATGCCAATCCGTATCTGGTATTGGCGGCGATTCTGGTGGGGCTCGAACACGGGCTGGAAGCGGGCAAGGAGCCGATCCTGCCCCTGAACGAAGACCGCAGCAGCGGCATCGCCTTCCCGCTGGACATGCTTGAGGCCGTGCGCGCCATGCAGCACCAGCCGCAGCTGCGTGAAGGGCTGGGCGGCGAATTTGTCGATGTGTACTGCGAGAACAAGCGCCAGGATCATCTGGCCTTTATGCAGGAAATCAGTGCCCGGGAATATCGCTGGTTTATGTAAAAACCCATACAAGAGTTTTTGATCGCAACAATGCCTACTCCTGACAGCAGGTTTTCAGGTGAGAGCTGCTATACCTAATGATCAAATCAGATGCTGGTCAGTCAGGGCGATGAAAAATACAAGGTTCAATAGAGCTGCAACGGCTTTGCCGCTGTTGCTGTTCGTGCAGGTGGCACATGCTGATCAGCCTGCGGACTCACAATGGTTATTGCTGGCCAGCCCCTTTGTCTGGGCGCCCTCCATGAGCGGGCAGGCGGCGCTTGGCGGGGTCAATACCAAGGTTGATGTTCCGTTTGCGGATGTCTGGGAAAACCTGAGCACGGTATTTATGGGCAATCTGGAATTGACCAATCGCACACTGGGTTTTTATATCGACGGCGTCCACGCTAAAACCGATCAGTCCGAACGGGTGTACGGGCGCAAGGTGGGCCTGGCGATCACCCAGAGCACCCTGGCTGTCGGCACCTATTACCGGGCCTATGAGTATGAGTTGGGTGGTCAAACGATTTTTGGCGAGCCGCGCACCTGGCGTGTCGAACCTACGATCGGTGTGCGCTGGACCAAGCTGTCAACCAAGCTGGACATTGACTCGCTGGGGTTCAGCACCAAGAAAAAAACCGAGTGGACCGACCCGTTCGTAGGGCTGCGCATGCAGGCTGACCTGACCGACCGCTGGACCCTGTCCGGTGAAACCGACACCGGCGGGCTGGATACCTCCTCAAAGAAAACCTGGAACGCCCAGGGCTACCTGGGTTATCGCATGTACCTGGCCGATCACCCCACGATCATCCGCGTCGGCTATCGGGTTCTGGCGCAAAATTACCGCACCACCGACTTTACCGGCAACAAGTTCAAGTACGACGTGACCCAGCGCGGCCCGGTACTGGGCCTGTCCATGCGCTTCTGACAAGTACCGAGGAGACAAGGGAATGCAACTGCTCAAACACACCCGCAACCTGACGCTGGCCATGGCGGGCTTTATGCTGGCGCTGCCGGTGGCTACTGCCTGTACCCGCCTGGTGTATCTGGGGGACAACGACAGGGTGATTACGGCGCGTTCGATGGACTGGAAAACCGACGTGGCCACCAACCTGTGGATCTTCCCCCAGGGCATGCAGCGCACAGGTGAAGTAGGGCCGGGGTCGCTGAAGTGGACATCAAAGTACGGCAGCGTGATTGCCAGCGGCTATGACATTTCCACCACCGACGGCGTCAACGAAGCGGGGCTGTCGGCTAACCTGCTGTGGCTGGTCGAGTCCGAGTACCCGCCAGTCAATCAGGGTAAACCGGGGCTGAGCATTGCCGCCTGGGCCCAGTATGTACTGGACAATTTCAGCAGCGTTGCCGAAGCGGTGGCGGTGCTCAAGACTGAACCCTTTACCGTGGTTACCGCCAATGTGCCGGGTGAAAGTCGCCTGGCGACCTTGCATCTTTCAATGTCCGATGCATCGGGTGACAGCGCCATCATTGAGTTTATCGATGGCAAGCAGGTGATCCACCATGATCGCAGCTATCAGGTCATGACCAACTCCCCGGCGTTCGATGCCCAACTGGCCATGAACGCCTACTGGCAAGCCATCGGCGGGACGGTAATGCTACCGGGTACCAATCGCTCGGCGGACCGTTTTGCCCGGGCCTCGTTTTACGTCAATGCGGTGCCGAAAAACCAGGACTCGCGCTTGTCGCTGGCCAGTGTATTCAGCGTGATCCGCAACGTTTCAGTGCCGTATGGCATCACCACTCCCGGCGAGCCGAATATTTCCTCGACGCGCTGGCGCTCGGTAATCGACCACAAGCAGGGGCTGTACTTTTTCGAGTCGGCCATTACACCAAACACCTTCTGGGTGGACTTGAACAAGATCGATTTCACCAGGGCTACAGGCGCGGTCAAAAAACTGGATCTGGGCCCGGACCAAAGCACCATTTACTCCGGGGAGGTTTCAAGCCGCTTCAAGGCCACTCCGGCCTTCAAGTTTGAAGGGGCGTAAGGGGTTAACCCTGTTCGGCTGTGTGCTCCGGAACCAGACGAATTTCTACGCGTTGGCCTAATGCCCGTGCGGCGCTGGCCAGGGTGGCCAGGGTCATGCCTGGGTCATTCTGGTCGAGCGCCCGATCCACCGCCGTGCGGCTGGTATGCATGCGGTCGGCCAGGTTTTTTTTGCTGACGTGCTGCTCTTTCATGGCCTGGGTTATCTGCCAGGCAATAACGCGTTTGAGTGCGGCGGCCGAAACCTCTTCTGCAAGGCCTTGTTCCGAGAGAAAGTCGTCAAAGTCGGAGCCGATATGGTTATTCATGCGCTGTACCTCGTAGTTTTGCATGGCGCTGCCTGGCGGTTTGCAGATCCACCGCCGGGGCTTTCTGACTTTTCTTGATAAATCCGTGAAGCAGGATCATCTGTGAGCCGATTACCGTAAAGATTATACGGGCAATGACGCCATCCAGATCAGAGCGAACTTCCCACAGTTTTGGCTCCAGTTTGCGAACAACCGGCATGCCAATCGGCCAGCCAAGTTGCACGGTCTTAATATCGGTGCCAATCAGTCGTCTTTGCTCGCGCCCAAGGCCGATTAACCATTCGCGAACGGGTTCGTTACCGGCTTCGGTGCGAAAAAATGCAACCGTCAGGATGGGAGGGATTCCAGTCATGAACTTGAGTGTACCTAAAATGGTACATCTATCAAGCGCGCCTGATCTCCAGATGACCAGTGGCTCAAGCCCGTGCGATCACCTGTCGTGCTTTTAAAACGTCTGCCCCATGGAGAACTGGAACACCTGTGTTTCTGCATCATCCGGTTTGTGGATGGGCAGCGCGAGGTTGACGCTCAGCGGGCCCATCGGGCTGTACCAGGTCACGCCCACCCCTACGGAACTGGCCATCTGGCTGAGGTCCACGCCGCCACAGCCGGTGGTGGTGCTCAGGTAGCATTTGTCCGAGTACACGCTGCCCACATCCCAGAACAGCGAGGTGCGCAGGGATTTGTTGTCCTTGATAAAGGGCATCGGGAACAGGTACTCGACCCCGCCGGTGATCATGATATTGCCGCCTAGCGCCTCGGTGTCGCGGTCGGAGTAGTACGCCTGCCCGGCGCTGCTATAGGTGCCGGTGGCCGGGGTGTTGCGCGGGCCCAGGGTGCCGCTTTCAAAACCGCGCACCGTGCCTTCACCGCCCGCAGTGTAGTTTTCATAGAATGGCAGGCCATCGGTGGAGCCATAGCCGTTGCCGTATCCCAGCTTGGTGTGAAAGCGCAGTGAGGTGGATGCACTGACGGGCAGGAAGGTCTGGCCGGTGTAGTCGATCTTGTAGAAGCTCAGGTCGCTGCCGGGCACCGTGACCATCAGGTTAAGGTTTTGCGCATAGCCGCGGGTAGCCAGGATGCCCTTGTTCAGGGTCGATTCCGACCAGCCCAGGTTGGCCTTGAAATTGGTAAATTCCTTGCCTTCGCGGTCGATAAAATCATAGATCTCGTCGGCACTGTAGGTGCCGGGCTCGATGCTGTCGTGCTGCGCGGTGAGGCCGAAATTGATCCGTGAGGTTTCATTGATCGGGTAGCCCAGGGTGGCACCGGCGCCATAACTGTTGATCGAGTAGTACGACACGCCATCGTCGTAGTAATCGTTGTAGTCGGTCTTGTTGTAGAACGCGTTGTAGCCAAGGCTGACGCCATCCTTGGTGAAGTACGGATCGGTAAAACCGATGTTGTACTTGCTCTGGTACTCGGAGCGGGTCAGGCCCAGGCTGGCGGAGTTGCCCGTGCCCAGAAAGTTGTTCTGGGTGATAGAACCACCAAGAATCAGGCCGGCACTCTGGGCAAAGCCGACGCTGGCAGTGATCGAGCCGGAAGACTGCTCTTCAACGCTGTAATTGACGTCAACCTGATCGTCGACTCCCGCCACCGCCGGGGTCTCGACGTTGACTTCCTTGAAGTAACCCAGGCGCTCAAGCCGCGTTTTGGACTGGTCGATCAGGTAGGTCGAAGCCCAGCCGCCTTCCATCTGGCGCATCTCTCGGCGCAAGACCTGGTCTTCGGTCTTGGTATTGCCGCGAAAGTTGATGCGGTTGGCATACGCGCGCTTGCCCGGGTCGACCACGAATTCGATATCTACCGTGTTGCCGTCCTTGCTTGGGACCGGCACCGCGTTGACGTTGGCAAAGGTATAGCCTTCGTTGCCCAGGCGGCGGGTGATCAGGTCCGAGGTGGAGGTCATCAGCTTGCGCGAAAATACCTGGCCCTTTTGTACCAGCAGCAAGGCGTGGATCTGATCTTCGGGTACTTTAAGGTCACCGCGCAGCGTAATGTCGCGCACGGTGTATTTGGCGCCTTCGCTGATATTGACGGTGATGAAGACCTGCTTTTTGTCCGGGCTGATCGACACCTGGGTCGACAAGATTTCCATATTGATATAGCCGCGGTCCATGTAGTACGAGCGCAAACGCTCCAGATCGCCGGACAGTTTTTCCCGGGCATACTTGTCATCGTTCTTGAAGAACGACAGCCAGTTGCTGGTCTTGAGGGTGAACTGATCGTCCAGCTCGGTCTGGTCGAAGACGGTATTGCCCACCACATTGATGTGCTTGATCGCGGCCACTTCGCCTTCGTCGATCCTGATCTTGAGGCCGACGCGGTTGCGCGGCTGGGCCACCACCTCGGCGTCCACCGCGGCCGAGTAACGCCCCTGGGCTACGTACTGACGCAGCAGCTCATTGCGTACACCTTCGAGCGTGGCGCGCTGGAACACTTCGCCTTCGGCCAGCCCCGATTGCTTGAGGCCTTTCATCAGGTCATCGGTGGAGATCGCCTTGTTGCCCTCGATGTCGATACTGGCAATGGACGGCCGCTCGACTACGGTGATCACCAGGACGTCGCCGTCGCGGCCCAGCTGGATATCTTGAAAGAATCCGGTCTTGAACAGTGCGCGTGTGGATTCCACCAGTTGCTGGTCATCGACCTGTTCGCCAACGTTCAAGGGCAGGGCACCGAACACGCTGCCGGCGGACACCCGCTGCAGGCCGTTGATGCGGATATCGGCAATCTTGAAGCCCTGGGCGTGGGCCAGTGAGGCATTGAGCAGCAGTGCAACCGAGCAGAGCAGGCGCGCAAAATTCATGTAGATCATTTATCCAGGACACATCGACAAACAGCACAAGCAGGCTGGTGGAGGTCCAGCATAAAAGCTCGGGGCGTATGGTGCGGTTAACCGAGTGTCAAGTTAGGTAAAGGTTGGCTGCAGGCAATGACGCTGCGGGCCGCAAGGACGATAATGGGCAGATCCCCCCTTCAAGAGTTCGCCATGATCCGTGTATTGCTCGTCGACGATGACCAGGAACTGACCGGTTTGCTCAGTGAGTATCTGGAGCGCGAAGGCTTTGAAGCGACTGCGGTGCATACCGGGGAAGAGGGCGAGGTGCAGGCTTTGTCCGGGCAATTCAGCATTGTGGTGCTGGATGTGATGCTGCCGCGACTGTCGGGGATCGAAGTGCTGCGGCGCATTCGCGCGCGCAGTCAGGTGCCGGTGGTGTTGCTCACTGCCCGTGGCGACAACATCGACCGCATCACCGGCCTGGAGCTGGGTGCCGATGACTATGTGCCCAAACCCAGCTCGCCGGGGGAGCTGGTGGCGCGTTTGCGCGCCATCATGCGCCGGGTGCAGCCGGCGGAGCAGGCCACCACCGAGGTGATCAAGACCGGCCCGCTGGTGTTGTGGCCCGGCAAGCGCCAGGCGCTGTGGCAGGGACGGGAGCTGGGAGTGACCAGCACCGAGTTCAGCCTGCTCGAAGAGCTGGCCCGCAGTGCCGGGCAAGTGGTGAGCAAGCAGGACTTGTCGCTCAATGCCCTGGGCTGCCCGTTGACCCGCTATGACCGGCGTATCGACGTCCATATCAGCAGCATCCGCCAGAAGCTCGGCCCGCGACCAGATGCCAAGGCGTGGATCCAGAGCGTGCGCGGGCTCGGCTATCTGTTGATCGCGGAATGATGAAACCCAGTCGGCTGTTCTGGAAACTGTTCCTGGCCTTCTGGCTGGCCACCAGCCTGACGTTTTTTGTCGGTATCGGCATTATCACCTTGAGCCGCCAGGGCCCTGGCAACCCGCATCTGGATACCATTCTTGAAAGCGAAGAACAGTTGCTGCGCCAGTTTGGTGTCGAGGCCGGCAAGCAGTTGCTGCAGGTATGGCACCACCCCGATGACGAGGCCATTGCGGTGTATGACAGTGGCGGGCAACTGCTGGCCGGGCTGCCGATCGTGAATCCGGCGTTTGAGCGCACGGTGATCAGCAAGGAAGGCCTCACGCTGTTGCTCAGGTCGACGCGGGTGCCCGGCAATGGCGGTGGTGGGGAGGGCGGACCGGGGCTGATGCCATTGCTTATCGGCACCGTGATGAGCGCGCTGTTCAGCAGCTTTATGGCGTTTTACCTGGCCTGGCCGTTGGCCTATTTGCGTCGGGCGATGAGCGATGTGGCCCAAGGGCGATTCGAAACCCGGGTAAAGCCGTTTATGGGCGCGCGGCGTGATGAAATTGTCGACCTGGCCGAAGACTGCGACCGTATGGCCAACCAACTCAAGCTGCTGGTTGATGCCCAGCAACACTTGTTGCATGACATCTCCCATGAATTGCGTTCGCCCCTGACACGCATGCAGGCCGCCATCGGGTTGTTGCATCAAAACCCGTCCCGCGCCGATATGGTCGAACGCATCGAGCGCGAATCGCAGCGCATGGACACCCTGATCGAAGCCCTGCTGACCCTGGCCCGGGTGCAAGGGCGGCCCGAGAGCATCGCACGCGAGCCGGTGGACATCATCGAGTTGCTGCACTTGATAGTCGAAGACGCGCAGTTCGAAGCGGGCATCAAGGGTTGTCGGGTGATCCTGGAAGGGTGCCCGTCCTTTGTCAGCCGGGTCAGTGGCGAACTGTTGTATCGCTGCTTTGAGAACGTGATCCGCAATGCAGTGCGCCATACCCGTGCCGACAGCACGGTGCTGGTAATGGCTGAAGCCAGCCCGGCGGGCCACTGCCTGACAGTACGGATCAACGATCAGGGTCCGGGTGTTGAAGAATCGCGGTTGCAGCGGATTTTCGACCCGTTTGAGCGGGGTGTCAGTGAGACGGGTAGCGGTTTTGGCCTGGGTCTGGCGATTGCTTCAAGGGCGGTGGAAATGCACGGCGGCAGCATCAAGGCGAGCAACCTTGCGAGCGGCGGCTTGAGTGTGACAATCACCTTGCCGCTGTAGATACTCTGTTGCAGGTCAAGCCCTATTGTGGGCTGTCTCTTATACACATCT
>NZ_JASJWL010000055.1:0-31718 GCF_035019225.1 Pseudomonas sp. CCC4.1
AGATGTGTATAAGAGACAGGGTCATTGCGGCGGGTCTGGGCATTGCTCCGGCGATCACCACCAGCGGCGAACTGCGCTTTGGCACCTGTCTGCTCAATCCGCCTGCGGGCTATGTGCTGGCCGATCTGGAGCTGGGCAAACGCTTTGTTTCGGACCTGCTGGCCGGCGAATCAGTGCGTATCGAAGGCGATGCGCCGTGGCTGGCGCGGGCGCAACTGCCCGAAAGCGGGCAGGCGCGTCTGGCGATCCATGTGGGCAGCGCCGAGCGTCTGCCAGCGACAGACGAGTTGCTGATTTATTCGCGCAATGTACTGGCGCAGGTGTGTGCCGAGGTTTCGCCACAGTCAATCCTCGAATCGTTGTACCAGGCCGGGCTGGCACGTCAGTCGCTGGCGTGCATCGTCGCACCGGAAACCTTGATGGCCAGTGCAGCGCTGCGTGAAACGGCCCTTGAGCTGGCGGTTCCGTTGCGGTTTGTGGGCAGCGATGCAGCGTTGCTGCCTGTTGCCTGGTGTGAACCGGGCAATGGCGTGGTGCTGGGTGTTGCCGCGGCGCCGCTGGAACCTGAAACGATTGGCCGGGCCCGTGGCCGTCTGGCTGTAATTGGCCTGGGCCCCGGCGCTGCCGAACTGATGGTGCCTGCGGTCAAGGCCGAGCTGGCGCGGGCCAATGATGTGCTGGGTTATGAAACCTATGTGCGTATGGCTGGCCCGTTCCGCGACGATCAGGTGATGCATTGCACCGATAACCGCGAAGAGATGCAGCGCGCCCGCCACGCCTTCGAGCTGGCGGCGCAGGGGCGTTCGGTGGTGGTGGTGTCTTCGGGGGACCCTGGGGTTTTTGCCATGGCCGCGGCCGTGCTCGAAGCCTTGCATGAGTCTGTGGACCCGCAGTGGCACAGCGTCGATCTGGAGATCCTGCCGGGTGTGTCAGCTTCACTGGCAACGGCCGCGCAGGCCGGGGCGCCGCTGGGGCATGACTTCTGCGTGATGTCGCTGTCGGACAACCTCAAGCCGTGGAGCATTATTGAGAAGCGTCTGGACCTGGCTTGCGAGGCGGATCTGGCGTTGGCGTTCTACAACCCGATTTCCCGTTCACGGCCATGGCAGCTGGGCGTTGCGCTGGATATCGTCAGGCGCCATCGCACGCCGCAAACGCCGGTGGTGCTGGGTCGTGACATTGGCCGTCCGGGCCAGACCCTGCGCACCCTGACCCTGGGCGAGTTGACCCCGGAGCAGGTGGATATGCGCACCATGGTGCTGGTGGGGTCGTCGACGACGTGCACCTTTGCCCGTGCTGACGGCATGCAATGGGTGTACACGCCGCGCTGGTATGGCGAAAAACCCTGAGCCCTGTGGGGGCGAGCCTGCTCGCGAAGCGGCTGTCAGAGCCTTTCGCGAGCAGGCTCGCTCCCACAGTTCTATGTGTTTTCAGGGGACCATATAGCCCCTGATCCCGGTAAAGATGATCTGGGCTGCAAGGGCGCAGACAAACAGGCCCATCAGGCGGCTGACGATCTGCAAACCCTGCTCACCGAGAATCCGTTCGATGCGGTTGGACAGGTAAAGCACCACGCCTACCGTCAGGCTGGCCAGGGCAATACTGACAATCGCCATTAGCTTGTCATCCCAGTGGGGCTGGCTGACACCCATGACCAGCAACGCACCGATCGTGCCGGGCCCGACAGTGAGCGGGATGGTCAAGGGCACAATCGTCACGTCCTGCTGCACATTGTCTGTTTGCACCGCAGACTTGCCTTGGGCCATGCCCAGCGCCGAGATAAACAGCACGCTGCCGGCACCGATGCGGAATGCATCGACGGTGATGCCGAAGACGCTGAAGATCGTGCGCCCGAACAGGTACAGCAATACACTGGAGATCAGCGTGGCCAGGGCCACTTTCCAGGCCAGCCGGCGGCGTTCCTTGTTCGAGTAACCCCGGGTCAGGCTGATAAAGCACGACAGCACGAAAAACGGGCTGTAAAGCACCAGCATCTTCAAGTACACACTGAACAGCACATGGAGCATGGTCTGAGCTCACATCGATAGGGGGCGCCGAAAGTCTATCAGGGGGATTGGCTGTCTGTTAGGACAGTTGCGTACGGGATTGACGCAGCTCACGTTGTTCGACCCAAAACTCCACCAGTTCGCGCAGTTGCGACAGTTCCACGGGTTTGGACATATGCCCGTCCATACCGGCCTGCCGGGCGCGTTCCTTGTGTTCGGTAAGGATGTGGGCGGTCAGGGCGACAACCGGAGTTCGTACCCGCTGGTGGCTGACTTCCCAGGCGCGCAACTGCTCGGTGGCGGAAAATCCGTCGAGTACCGGCATTTCACAGTCCATCAGCACCAGGTCATAGCGCTGGGTCTTCATCGCCTTGAGCGCTTCGGCACCATTGCAGGCCGTGTCCGGGTTCAGGTTGAGCTTGCCCAGCATGCCGCGGATAACCTTGGTCGAGATGTTGTTGTCTTCGGCCACCAGAATGCGGAAGTCGCCGGGCACGGAGACCGCAACGGCAGCGGGGCCATTGGCGGTGGTTTGTGCGGCGGCATGGCCTTTGTTGCGCTGGGTCAGTTCGTCCGCCAGGGTGGTCTTGAGGGTGTAGCCGGCCACCGGCTTGGCGAGGATGCGCTTGATCCCGCAGTTACGCGCAATGATCTTGCTAGGGGCATTACTGATACCGGTGAGCATGACCAGCAGGATGTCGTGATTGAGGCTCGGGTCTTCCTTGATCTTGGCGGCCAGTTGCATGCCGGTCATGCCGGGCATGTTCTGGTCCAGCAGGACAATGTCGAAGTAGTCACGCAAGTGCGCCTTGGTGCGCAGCAAGGCCAGGGCTTCCTTGCCCGAGGCGGCGGCGCTGACATTCAAGCCCCAGGCGGAGCATTGCTGCACCAGCACTTTGCGGCAGGTGTCGTTGTCGTCCACCACCAGTACCCGCGCGCCTTTGAGCGGGCTGTCGAGGTCCGAGGTGGGGTGTTCCAGGTGTTGCGGGTCCAGGGGCAGGGTCAGCCACAGGTTGCTGCCGGTGGTTTGACCGGACTTTATGCCGAATTCGCCGCCCATCAGCATGATCAGCTGGCGGGCGATCACCAGCCCCAGGTGGCCGCCCAGGCGGGTGGCGGCAAGGAAGTTCTTGCTGTGCAGTTCGGCATGCAATAGGGCGTCACGCTCCTGTTCATCCATCGGCTGGCCGGAGTCCTGGATGGCAATGCGCAAGCGTGGCGGGCCATTGCGCTCCTCAAGGGCCACGACGATCAGGATCTCACCCTCGTCGGTCTTTTTCAGGGAGCTTTCGAGCAGGCTGAGCAGGGTCTGGCGCAAGCGTGTGGGGTCGCCGCTGATCACCCGTGGCACTTGTGGCTGGATAAAGCTGATGAGTTCGACGTTCTGCTGTTCGGCCTTGGTGCGGAAGATGCTCAGGCAATCCTCGATCAGGGCATTGAGGTCGAACTGCACGTCATCCAGTTCGATCTGCCCTGACTCAAGCTTGGAGATGTCGAGGATTTCGTTGATCAGCGTCAGCAGCTCATTACCGGCGCTGTGGATGGTCTGTACGTAGTCGCGCTGCTTGACCGAAAGCGGTGTGCCCAGCAGCAGCTCGGTCATGCCCAGCACGCCGTTCATGGGGGTGCGGATTTCATGGCTGATCTTGGACAGGAACTCGGCCTTGGCATTGACTTCGGCCGTGCTGGCCGCCAGTTCGCGGCTGATGCTGAACTGGGCCTGGGTGATGCTGCGGTTGCGTTCGCTCAGGGCGAAGCTCATCAGCAAGCCGCTGATGCACACCACGCACATCAGCGCCAGCACCAGCTCCTGCGGTGCGATGAGGGTCAGGCCCAGCAGCGCCGGGAGAATCACCAGGGTGCCGATATTGAAAATCACCATCGCCATGGCAAACATGCGTGCCGGTTTGTAGCCCTTTTGCCAGTGGTAAACCGATACGGCCAGAATGCTGACACTTGCCAGTCCGACCAGGGCATAGGTAATGAGGTTTAGCGGCAGGTTGTCGATAAACAGCAGCAACAGGCCACCGAGGGCGATAATAAGAATGTCCAGCAGCAGCAGTTTGAGCAGCCGATGGGCACCGCGACTCGCGAAAAAACTATAGGTGAACATCAGCCCGCACGGGGCGGTCAGCAGCAGTGTCAGGTAGGCGCCCGGGGTTTGCAGGCTGTGCCACTGCCCCAGCCAGGGGTCGAGCAGGTTCAGGAACAACACTGAACTGGCCATGAGCAATGCTTCGCAGATCGCCAGCCACAGGCTGCTGGGTGAGCGGCTGAAGGCAAAGCGCACAATGTTGTGCAGCAACAGCATCGTCATGCAGCCCAGCAACAGGCCATAGAGCAGGGGCTTGCTCTGGCTGGCGGCCAGCATCACGGCAGTGTCGAGAGTAATGTGGGGGCGCAGCTGGTGGTCAGAGACCATGCGCAGGTAAACATCCAGCGGTTCGGCGCTTTGCGGCAGGGGCAGCAGGTAGTCACTGCTGGGCACCGGTTTGCGGTTGGTGGGCAATGCCGAGCCGGTGTTGATTTCGCTGATCAGTTTTTGATCATCGAATACATACATGTCCAGGCGCGCCAGGTCAGGGGCAAACAGCCGCAGGATCTGCTCGTGCTTGTCGGGTTGCAGGCGTACGCGCAGCCACAAGGCTTCGCCGGGTTCAGCAGCACCAATGCGGTCAAGGTCGACAGGGCTGAACTGGCTGGACAGGCGAGGGGAGCGTACATCGCTCAGTTGCAGGCTGGCCTGCGGGTCTGACAGAACAGACCAACTGGTCGCTGTAGCGGCTTGCGCAGGCATCATGCCAAGCACAGTGGCCAGTAGGGCGGCGGTAAAAGCTATGGCGATCCTGAGCCAGCGCACGGCGAAATCCCTTCATGGATTGAAGCTAGACGGTAACTATGCGCGGGCCTGGAACGGTTAGGCAAGGGCGCAGACGCCCCGCCTATCCGTATGGAGTGTTTACTCCTGAGGTTCACCACGTTCGCGAGCAATGGCACGGTAGCCGATATCGTTACGGTAGAAGCAACCCTCCCACTCGATGGCCTTGGCCAGCTCGTAAGCCTTGTGCTGTGCCGCTTCTACGGTGTCGCCCATGGCGGTTGCGCACAACACGCGCCCCCCCGAGGTCACCACCTCACCGGCTTGATTGAGTGCAGTACCGGCATGGAACACTTTGCCTTCCAGCTTGGCGGCTGCGTCCAGACCCTGGATAACAGTACCTTTGGCGTAATCGCCAGGGTAGCCGCCGGCGGCCAGCACGATACCCAGGCTCGGGCGCGGATCCCATTGCGCTTCAACCTTGTCCAGCGCTTGAGCCAGAGCCGCTTCAACCAGCAGCACCAGGCTCGATTGCAGGCGCAGCATCACCGGTTGGGTTTCCGGATCGCCGAAGCGGCAGTTGAACTCGATCACTTTCGGGTTACCGGCCTTGTCGATCATCAGCCCTGCGTACAGGAAACCGGTGTAGACGTTGCCTTCTTCGGCCATGCCACGCACGGTTGGCCAGATGACCAGGTCCATGACGCGCTGATGAACGTCAGCGGTGACCACCGGGGCAGGGGAGTAAGCGCCCATGCCTCCGGTGTTCGGGCCGGTGTCGCCGTCGCCGACACGCTTGTGGTCCTGGCTGGTGGCCATCGGCAATACGTTCTTGCCGTCGACCATCACGATAAAGCTGGCTTCTTCGCCGTCGAGGAACTCTTCGATCACCACGCGCGAACCGGCTTCGCCAAAGGCGTTGCCTGCGAGCATGTCACGCACGGCGTCTTCGGCTTCGGCCAGGGTCATGGCGACGATAACGCCTTTGCCGGCAGCCAGGCCATCAGCCTTGATCACGATCGGCGCGCCGACTTTCTGCAGGTAAGCCAGAGCCGGTTCGATTTCGGTGAAGTTCTGGTAGTCGGCGGTCGGGATCTTGTGACGCGCCAGGAAGTCTTTGGTGAACGCCTTGGAGCCTTCCAGCTGGGCAGCGCCAGCGGTCGGGCCGAAGCAGTCCAGGCCACGGGAGCGGAACAGGTCAACCACACCGGCAACCAGCGGGACTTCCGGGCCCACGATGGTCAGGGAAACGTTTTTCTCGGCAAAGTCTGCCAGTTGCTCAAGGGCCAGCACGTCGATGGCGACGTTCTCGCATTTGGCTTCAATGGCGGTGCCGGCGTTGCCCGGGGCAACGAATACTTTGGCGACACGTGGGTCCTGAGCTACTTTCCAGGCCAGTGCGTGTTCGCGGCCACCGCTGCCAATGATCAAAACATTCATTTCAAAAACCTCGGATGACGCTGAATTCTGATGAGCACCGCTGAGGTGCCTGAAGGCCGGGCTTTTGTGGGAGCCGGGCTTGCCCGCGATACAGGCACCTCGGTGTTTCAGACACTACCGAGGTGTTGCTGTCGCAGGCAAGTCAGCTCCCACAAAAGCCGGTGCCTACATGGGATCGTGCTGTTAGTGACGGAAGTGGCGCATGCCGGTGAACACCATGGCAATGCCCGCTTCGTCAGCGGCTGCAATCACTTCGTTGTCACGCATCGAGCCGCCTGGCTGGATCACGGCAGTGATACCGGCTTTGGCTGCGTTGTCGATGCCGTCACGGAACGGGAAGAATGCGTCCGATGCCATGACCGCGCCCTGCACTTGCAGGCCGGCGTGTTCAGCCTTGATCGCAGCGATACGGGCCGAGTTTACGCGGCTCATCTGGCCTGCGCCGACACCGATGGTCTGACGACCCTTGGCGTAAACAATGGCGTTGGATTTTACGTACTTGGCCACTTTCCAGGCAAAGATCAGGTCGTTGATCTCTTGCTCGCTCGGGGCGCGCTTGGTCACGACTTTCAGGTCTTCGCTGCCGATCATCTCGATGTCGCGGCTCTGTACCAGCAAACCGCCGTTAACGCGTTTGAAGTCCCAGGCCGGGGCGCGATCTTCGCTCCACTGGCCGCAGGCCAGCAGGCGCACGTTGGCTTTGGCGGCCACGATGGCGCGGGCTTCTTCGCTCACGGACGGGGCGATGATCACTTCAACGAACTGACGCTCGACAATGGCCTTGGCCGTTTCGGCGTCCAGCTCACGGTTGAAAGCGATAATGCCGCCGAAAGCCGACTCGGTATCCGTGGCGTATGCCAGCTCGTAGGCCTGGCGAATGCCGCCTTCGGCGTCCGGGCTGACGGCAACGCCGCACGGGTTGGCGTGCTTGACGATGACGCATGCCGGTTTGACAAAGCTTTTTACACATTCCAGCGCGGCATCGGTATCGGCCACGTTGTTGAACGACAGTTCCTTGCCTTGCAGCTGGGTTGCAGTGGCAATGCTGACTTCGGTCGGCTTGGCTTCAACGTAGAACGCCGCTTTCTGGTGCGGGTTCTCGCCGTAGCGCATTTCCTGGGCCTTGATGAACTGGCTGTTGAAGGTGCGCGGGAACAGGCCGCGGTCTTCGGTGCTCAGTGTTTCAGCGGCCTGGTTCACGGTGCCCAGGTAGTTGGCGATCATGCCGTCGTAGGCGGCAGTGTGTTCGAAGGCCTTGAGCATCAGGTCGAAACGCTGCGCGTAGGTCAGGCCGCCGGCCTTGAGGTTTTCCAGAACATTGGCGTAGTCGCTGGCATTGACCACGATGGCCACGTCTTTGTGGTTTTTCGCTGCCGAGCGAACCATGGTCGGGCCACCGATATCGATGTTCTCGATGGCAGTCGGCAGGTCGCAACCTGGTTTGGAGATGGTGGCTTCGAACGGGTAGAGGTTGACCGCGACCAGGTCGATCGGCTTGATGCCGTGCTCGTTCATGATGTCGTCGTCGATGCCGCGACGGCCCAGGATGCCGCCGTGGATTTTCGGATGCAGGGTTTTCACCCGACCGTCCATCATTTCTGCAAAGCCGGTGTAGTCCGCGACTTCAACAGCGGCCACACCGTTGTCTTGCAGCAGCTTGAAGGTACCGCCAGTGGACAGGATCTCGACGCCGAGGGCTTCCAGTTCACGGGCGAAATCAAGGATTCCGGTTTTGTCGGAAACGCTGATTAGAGCGCGGCGGATCGGCAGGCGGGTAGTCTGATCGGTCATCTCGATTTCCATCAAAAGCAAAGGAGTCAGCAAAAAAGGCGGCCTGTTTTATCAGGACGCCTTTCAGGTTTGATTGAATGCTTACAGCAGATCGTACTGTTTGAGCTTTTTGCGCAAGGTGCCGCGATTGAGGCCCAGCAGCTCGGAGGCCTTGGTCTGGTTGCCCTTGACGTAGTTCATGACGCACTCGAGAAGGGGAGCCTCGACTTCGGAAAGTACCAGGTTGTAGACGTCCGTGACTTCAGCGCCCTCCAGATGGGCGAAATAATTGTGCAGCGCCTTCTCGACACTCCCGCGAAGGGTCTGGCCTTCTTCGCTCGGTGTATTGAGGTGCTGTTTCAAGTTGACGTTGTCGCTCACGGGCGTTGTTCCACTCACTAATGTCTCGGTCATCATCGTCATGCGGCCACCCATCCTTCGTCCCCTGTCACCAGGCTCTTGTGTCGTTCGGCGAAAAACGCCTGAACGTTGGCGCATTGTGCTTCCGTATCTTCCAAACGATTGAAGTGGGCGCGAAACTCCTTGGCGCCCGGCAAGGTTGCCAGATACCACCCGACATGCTTACGGGCGATACGTACGCCCAGCACCTCCCCATAGAAGGTGTGCAATGCAGCCAGGTGCTCTAGCAGAATACGTTCCACTTCGATCATCTCCGGTGCCGGCAGCAGTTGCCCGGTACGCAGAAAGTGATCGACTTCGCGGAAAATCCAGGGCCGCCCCTGGGCCGCCCTGCCAATCAACAGTCCGTCAGCCCCGGTCGCGTTCAGCACGTGCAGGGCCTTTTGGGGTGAATCGATATCGCCGTTGGCAAACACCGGTATCGACACGGCCTGCTTGATCGCGGCAATGGTGTCGTACTCGGCATCACCGGTGTACAGGTCGGCACGGGTTCTGCCGTGCACCGCCAGTGCGCTGATCCCGGCTTGTTCGGCGATCTTTGCCACCGTGATGCCGTTCTTGTTGTCCCGGTCCCAGCCGGTGCGGATCTTCAGGGTAACCGGCACATCAACCGCAGCCACGACGGCCTGCAGGATCTCGTTTACCAGTGCTTCGTCTTTCAGCAACGCGGAGCCGGCGGCCTTGTTGCAGACCTTCTTTGCCGGGCAACCCATGTTGATATCAATAATCTGTGCGCCCAGCTCCACATTGGCTCTGGCGGCGTCTGCCAGCATTTGCGCATCACCGCCGGCGATCTGTACCGAGCGTGGCTCGGGATCACCGTCGTGAATCATGCGCAGGCGCGATTTGCGACTGTTCCAGAGACTCATGTCACTGGTGACCATTTCCGAAACAACCAGGCCTGCACCCATGCGTCGGCAAAGCTGACGAAAGGGCTGGTCGGTGACACCCGCCATGGGGGCGAGAATCAAACCGTTGTTCAATGTATATGGGCCGATGCGTACCGCCGACATAGGACTTCCCTGTTGTGGGGCCGGATCTTGGGAGTTCGAAAAAGGGTTGGCATGATACCCGCTCTCGATGACTGGTTAAAGCTGCAATTGAGTGAATTTTGAACAATAAGCAGCAAGTTTCAAGGGTCAAGCGGCAAGCCGGTGCGCTTTAAACGTGTCGGTTACAGCTTAAAGCTAGCAACTTGTGCGAAACCCGCTCATTCGGGCGAGTGAAAACTCAGGCTGTAGTTCACGGCCTTGGGGCCCGGGTCGAGGATGTCCAGAGCAATGTGGATAGGGGTTTGCGGTGGCATTTCGGCTTTGGCCAAGTCGCCGCTGAGGTATTCGCCAGGTTTAAACCGACGACTGGCGATCATTTTGCCGTTGAGATCGGCAAATCGCAGCTCCAGCAGCGGGAAGGGCTGAGAGAACGGTGCGCGATTGTAGAGGATTGCATCCACCACCAGCGCACCGGCGAATTCCGGATGACTGCGTACCACCAGATTGCTGCTCTTGATCCGGTCGATATCGACCTTGGAGGGCACCGTACAGCCGATCTGCGGGCACAGCTGCTGGAAGATCGGGCGGTACTGGTCCTGGCGTGCCAGTTCGTCGAAGTGGTTGGCAATGTACTGCCCGGCCAGTGCGGCTGCGGCCAGGAGTACCAGCAAGCTCCAGAGCAGGCGTTTGCCCCAGGGCGTACGGCGTTTTTGCCAGTCCAGCTGCAGCGGATCGTCCACCAGATCCATCAGCGGGTCTTCGCCCATGGCCGGTTCATTGCGTTTGCGTCTGTCCTTGCTGACGGGCGCAGGCTCAGGGAGTGCGTCGTCCTCGTCCTCGGTGGCAGACAGTCGTTCGCCTGTCAGCGGCGGTTCGAGGTCGTCGTCCAGGGAAAGCTGAAGCGGCGGGGTATCGTCGGGTTCATCGAGGTCCAGTGACAATGACGGCTCGGTGCGTCCGGTTTGCGCAATCTCGGCGGCTTGCCCGGCAACCTTGGCGGATTCGGCGCGGTCTGCCGCAGATTCGCTGAACAGGCTGTCTGACCACTCACCTTCTTCTGCGTCAGAGGTTTCGCGACGAGCGCTTAGCGACGTGGTTTTGGGCTTGTGCGGTTGGCCAAAGCTTTTGCTGGGCTGGATTTCACGCTCTTCGAGCTTGGCCAGTTCTTCGTCCAGATCCAGATGGTCGAGATCGATCGTGCTGGTCTGCCACGGTGCCGGGTTGACCGGCACGGTTGGGGCAGGTACTTCGACAGGGGCAGGTTCGATCACTTCGGGCGCGGCGACGACGGGCATCTCCACGGCGGGCGGCTGCCCTGTTTCAGTGCTCTGGTTCAGCAGCTGCTGCGCGGCATTGAACACTTGCAGGCAGGCGCCACAGCGCACCACACCGCGCGCCATGCCCAACTGGGCGTGGCTGACGCGAAAACTGGTCTGGCAATGTGGGCACTGGGTAACGAAGCTATCGCTCATGCGGCCATCCGGATTGGGCATGGTTTCATTCTAGCGCCGACGGCCGCTGATGCGCACCCAGCCATCGCGATTGGCAATCGGGTCCAGATCGAAGTCCTGGGCGTAAGCGGCGGCCACTTCTTCGCCCTGTTCGGCGAGGATGCCCGACAGTGCCAGGCGACCACCCGGTTTGACCAGGCTCGACAGTTGCGGGGCCAAAGCAACCAGTGGGCCGGCGAGGATGTTGGCGACCACGACATCGGCCTGCACTTGTGGCATGTCTTGCGGCAGGTACAGCGGGAACAGGGCCGGGTCGATGCCGTTGCGGTTGGCGTTGTCGCGTGAGGCTTCCAGCGCCTGCACGTCGATATCGGTGCCGACGGCTTCCTTGGCTCCCAGCAACAGGGCTGCGATGGCGAGGATGCCCGAGCCGCAGCCGAAGTCCAGTACGTTGCAGTCTTTCAGGTCCTGACCGTCCAGCCATTCCAGGCACAGGGCGGTGGTCGGGTGGGTGCCGGTGCCGAAAGCCAGGCCCGGATCGAGCAGCAGGTTGACGGCATCCGGCTCGGGAGCCGCGTGCCAGCTTGGCACGATCCACAGTCGCTGGCCAAAACGCATCGGGTGGAAATTGTCCATCCAGCTGCGTTCCCAGTCCTGGTCTTCGATCACTTCGGCGTGATGCTCAGGCAGTGGCGAACCGGTCAGCAGTTCCAGATGGGAGAGTACGAGTTCGGCTTCGGTGCCGCCTTCGAACAGTGCCAGCAAATGGGTGTGCGACCACAGCGGGGTGGTGTTGAGCTCAGGTTCGAAGATCGGTTGGTCTTCGGCGTCCATGAACGTAACCGAAACGGCACCGACTTCGAGGAACGCGTCTTCGTAGGTTTCGGCTTGTTCCGGGCTGATGGCGAGGCGTACTTGCAGCCAAGGCATGGCGGGCACCTTTGAAAAATTGGAGTGTGCAGCCGGTCGGGCCGCGAGAAGCGCGCAAGTTTACGCGAGCGTAGGCATGGGGGGTAATCAAAAAACGATGAATGCAACGGATCCCTGGTGGGAGCGAGCTTGCTCGCGATACAGGCGACCTGGTCTGGCAGGTTGGCCCGTGTGAGGCCACCGCGAGCAAGCCCGCTTCCACAAGGGCAGTTACCTGCCTTGCAGAAACAACAAAGCCGCTCGAAAGCGGCTTTGTTGATCAGAATACAAACTTACTGGTTAGCCAGTTTGTGTTCCAGGTAGTGAATGTTGACGCCGCCTTTGCAGAAGCCTTCGTCATTCACCAGATCACGGTGCAACGGGATGTTGGTTTTGATCCCGTCGACCACGATTTCGTCCAGGGCATTGCGCATGCGCGCCATGGCTTCGTCACGGGTCGAGCCCCAGGTGATCAGCTTGCCGATCAGGGAGTCGTAGTTGGACGGAACCTTGTAGCCGCTGTACAGGTGCGAATCGACGCGAACGCCGTTGCCGCCCGGAGCGTGGAAGTGCTTGACCATGCCAGGGCTCGGCATGAACGTCGCCGGGTCTTCCGCGTTGATCCGGCACTCCAGCGAGTGACCGTGAATGTTCACGTCAGCCTGGGTGAAGGACAGCTTGTTGCCGGCTGCGATGCTCAACATCTCTTTGAGGATGTCGATGCCAGTGACCATTTCGGACACCGGGTGCTCTACTTGCACACGAGTGTTCATCTCGATGAAGTAGAAACGACCGTTCTCGTACAGGAACTCGAAAGTACCCGCGCCGCGGTAGTTGATGTCCACGCAGGCCTGAACGCAACGTGCCAGAACTTCGGCGCGTGCGGTTTCGTCGATGCCCGGTGCCGGAGCTTCTTCCAGCACTTTCTGGTGACGACGTTGCAGCGAGCAATCGCGGTCGCCCAGGTGGATGGCATTGCCCTGGCCGTCGGAAATGACCTGAACTTCCACGTGACGCGGATTGGTCAGGTATTTCTCGAGATAGACCATCGGGTTGCTGAACCAGGCGCCGGCTTCTTCGCGGGTCTGCTTGGCAGCTTCGATCAGGTCTTCTTCACGGTGCACAACGCGCATGCCGCGACCACCACCGCCGCCAGCGGCCTTGATGATTACCGGATAGCCGACTTCACGGCCAATGCGCAATGCGGTTTCAGGGTCTTCCGGCAGCGGGCCGTCAGAACCTGGAACGGTCGGAACGCCTGCTGCGATCATGGCGTGCTTGGCCGATACCTTGTCGCCCATCAGGCGAATGGTGTCGGCTTTCGGGCCGATGAAGGCAAAACCGGATTTCTCGACCTGTTCGGCGAAGTCGGCGTTTTCAGCCAAAAAGCCGTAGCCCGGGTGAATCGCCGTGGCACCGGTCACTTCCGCGGCCGCGATGATGGCCGGAATGTGCAGGTAAGACAGGTTGGCCGGTGCCGGACCGATGCAGACGGTTTCGTCTGCCAGGCCCAGGTGCATCAGCTCTTTGTCGGCAGTGGAGTACACCGCGACAGTCTTGATCCCCATTTCCTTGCACGCCCGCAGGATGCGCAAAGCAATCTCGCCACGGTTGGCGATCAGGACTTTTTCCAGCTTCTGAGGCTTCAACATCGTTGGCTCCCCGTGGTTCAAACGATGGTGAACAGCGGTTGGTCGAATTCAACCGGCTGACCGTTTTCTACCAGGATGGATTCGATAACACCGGCTTTTTCGGCGGTGATGTGGTTCATCATTTTCATCGCTTCCACGATGCAAATGGTGTCGCCGACCTTGACGGTCTGGCCCACTTCAACGAAGGCAGGCGAGGTAGGCGCCGGGGTGCGGTAGAAGGTACCGACCATTGGCGACTTGACCACAAAACCGTTCAGTTTCGGTGCAGCAGGCGCTTCGGTCACGGTGGCAACCGGGGCAACAGCCACTGGCGCTGCAGCAGGCGCTTGCATTGGGGCTGGCGCGTAGTACTGCTGGGCAGGTGTCTTGCTGTGACGGCTGATACGTACGGACTCTTCGCCTTCTTTGATTTCCAGCTCGTCGATGCCGGACTCTTCCAGCAGCTCGATCAGTTTCTTAACTTTACGGATATCCATGAATCGTCAACTCCCAATGGGTCGGTCAGGGGCGTTTAGCTTGTAGTTCAAGCTGTTCCAGGGCGGCCTCCAAGGCCAGTCGATAACCGCTGGCGCCAAGGCCGCAGATCACACCTACCGCAACGTCGGAGAAGTAGGAGTGATGGCGGAAAGGTTCGCGTTTGTGCACGTTAGACAAATGCACTTCGATGAATGGGATGCTCACCGCCAGCAGCGCGTCACGTAATGCCACGCTGGTGTGGGTAAAGGCCGCCGGGTTGATCAGAATAAAATCCACCCCTTCGTTGCGGGCAGCGTGTACGCGGTCGATCAATTCATACTCGGCGTTGCTTTGCAGGTAGAGCAAATGGTGGCCGGCATCACGGGCCCTTTGTTCCAGATCCTGATTGATTTGCGCCAGGGTGGTAGCGCCGTAGACGCCCGGCTCGCGGGTGCCGAGCAGGTTCAGGTTGGGGCCGTGTAGTACCAGGAAAGTCGCCATCTGCTGTTCCTTATTATCTGTGTGCAGTTGTCAGTGCCGGGCGACTATGCCGAAAAGCGGATTCGCTGTCCAGTTAACTGCAATAGCCAGCACGATGACCGATGTTCGCGAAAAGTTTGTGACTGAGGCTCTAGATCTGGTCATTCGCGATCGCAACACGTTCGGCGAAGTCCGCGGCATTGATCTCGCCGATGACCCGTTGGTCACTTATTTCGGCTCCCTCCTTGCCGAAGAACATCAGTGCCGGAGGGCCGAACAATTTGTAGTGATCGAGCAGGGCGCGTTGTTCGGCATTGCTGGCAGTCATATCGAAACGCACCAGTCGGTAACCCTTGAGCAGATCCAGCACCCTGGGGTTATTCAGCACCTCATGTTCGATCACTTTGCAACTGATGCACCAGTCTGCGTACCAGTCCAGCAACAGTGGTTGCCCAGCGGCTTTGGCCTGGGCCAGTGCGCTGTCCAGTTCGGCCGGGGTGCTGACAGTGAGCCATTGGCCTGCTGGTACTGCAGAACCATTTGCGGCGCTGGCAACCGGTTGGGAATGGCCGATGGGGTTGAGCGGATCGCTCTGACCGCTCAGGGCGCCAAACCAGCAGGCCAGGGCATAGACCAGTAAAAACAGGCCCAGCAGTTGAGCCAGACGCTGGCGCGGGGCTTTGCTGGTGAACTCGAGGGTGCCAAGGAACAAACTGACACCCGCCGCCAGCGCGCCGATCAGCAGCAGCGTGACCGGCCCGGGCAGCACGCGGCTGAGCAGGCCGATTGCCAGGCCGAGCAGCAGTACGCCAATCGCGTTTTTCACACTGACCAGCCACGGTCCGCTTTTTGGCAGCCAGGCCGCACCACCGGTTGCGACCAACAGCAACGGTGCGCCCATCCCCAGGCCCAGGGCGAACAGCTTCAAGCCGCCACCCAGCGCATCGCCACTGGCGCTGATGTACAGCAGCGCCCCGGCCAGCGGCGCCGATACACAAGGAGAAACCAGCAGGCTGGAGACCACGCCCAGCACCGCCGCGCCCCACAGCGAGCCACCCTGGGTGCGATTGGCGACACGGTCGAGGCGATTGCTGATGGCTTGCGGCAGTTTCAGTTCAAATACACCGAACATGGCGAGGGCGAAAATGGCGAAGAACAGCGCGAAAGGCACCAGCACCCACACCGATTGCAAACGTGCCTGCAAATTGAGTTGCGCACCGAACATGCCCATCAAGGCGCCCAGCAGGGCAAAGCAGGCCGCCATCGGCAGCACGTAGGCCAGCGACAGGCTGAAACCGCGCAGCCCGCCCACCTGGCCGCGCAACACCACGCCCGACAGAATCGGCAGCATCGGCAGTACGCAGGGAGTAAATGTCAGGCCCAGGCCGGCCAGGAAAAACAGCGCCAGTTCGCGCCAGTTCCACGCGGTTGCCGGTTCGCCGGTGCTGGTGGCTGTGCCGCCATCGATGCTCAGGCGCTCGGTTTCCGGCGGGTAGCACAGGCCCTTGTCGGCACAGCCCTGGTAGGTGACCACCAGGGTGAAGGAGCGCTGGTCTTTGGCCGGGCGCGGGATATCGACGTCAAGAATGCCGTGATAGACCTCGACATCGCCAAAGTACTCATCGTGTTTGGCTTCGCCGGGGGGCAGTTGCGCGGTGCCCAGGGCGATATCGGCGGGTTCGGTCTTGAAGGCGAACTTGTGCCGGTACAGGTAATAGCCTTCGGTGGGCACGAAGCGCAGCTTGATCGACTCGGGTGTGCTGCTGATGAGGTTGAGCTTGAAGGCTTCGCGTACTGGCAGAAAGTCGCTGCTGTTGTTGATGGCGCCCAGGGTTGCGCTGGGGCGGTTATCCAGCAAGCCCGCGCCCATGGCAGGCACGGCAAACAGCAGACACAGGAGCAAAAGCAGGCGGCGCATAGGAATCTCGCAAAGCAAACGTGCGGGCATGATAGCGCGGTGCATGGATTGGGTGCAGCAACCCCTGTTGTAGGCGGAAGTTGTGGGAGCGGGCTTGCTCGCGATGCGGGCGGCACGGTCTGCCTGTATGACCGCAGTGATGCAATCGCGGGCAAGCCCGCTCCCACAGGGTGTGCGGGGTTACACCCGGAAGGCCTGTACCGCGGTGTTGAGCTGCGAGCCCAGTTCGAGCAATTGCTGGCTTTGGTCGCGGGCAATGCCGATACGTTGCAGGTTTTCGTCGCCCAGTACGTGAATCCGTTCACCGTGATCGCGGATCTCACCGACCGCCCCCGTCTGCTGCGCGGTAACGTCGGCGATGCGTACGGCGGTAGTGGAGATGGTGGCAATCGCCCCGACAATTTCATCCAGTGCCCCATCTGCGTCCTGGGCTTGCTGGGCGGTGGCCCGGGCGTGGGTCACTTGTGCGCGGATGCCCTCAACCGATTGGCGGGCGGCCAGTTGCAGGCCGCCAATCAGGGTCTGGATTTCGTTGGTCGCGCCTGCGGTGCGCTGTGCCAGCGAGCGCACTTCTTCCGCGACCACGGCAAAGCCGCGGCCCATTTCACCGGCGCGGGCCGCTTCGATAGCGGCATTCAGGGCCAGCAGGTTGGTCTGGTCGGCAATCGATCGAATCACCGTCAACACGCCACCGATGGTGGCCGACTCTTCGGCCAGGCGTTCGATGGTTTGCGCGTTACCTTGTACTTCACCGACCAGGGCATGCAGCCCGGTCAGGCTCTGGCCAATCACCCGTTGCCCCTGGGCCACCGCAAGGCCGGCACTGCGGCTGGCATCGGCAGCCTGGCTGGCGTCGCCCGCCACCTGGGAAATGGTGGCCTCCAGCTCACCCAGCGCGTCGCGGATTTGTGCGCTATCGCCGGCCTGGCGCTCGGCGCCGCTATGCAGTCCGGAGCTCAGCTCGGCCAGGGTCCGGCTGCTGCCGGCCACTTGCTCGGCATTCAGGCGCAAGGTGCCCACCAGGTTCACCAGATAGCTGCGCAGGCGGTTTAGTGACGCCTCGATATCACGCAATTCCCGGTTGGTTTTACCCAATTGAATGTCGCGGCTGAAATCACCTTCGGCCCAGGTCGACAGCAGCGGTGCAAGGTAGGTCAGTACCCGCGCCAGTTTGCGCTGCAAGGTGTCGATCAGGAGTGCGATCAACAGGATAAGGCCAATCATCAGGCCCTGGATCAGCCGCACTTCATTCTGGATTTGCCCGTGTTCGGCGCGCACAACGGGCTCCAGCCCGGCAATGGCCTGCTGTACGGCGTTGAGCTTGAGGTGGGTGGCGGCGCTGAGCTGGCTGCGTTGTTCGATCTGGTCCCGGGTGCGCTTGAGTTCTGCGGGGTAGCGGCTTAGCAGGCTGTTAAGTTCGCGCTTGAGAGCAATTCCTGCATCTTCGGCTTGGGTTGTTTCGGTGGGATCAAGGCCCATCATCGCAGCAAAATCATCGGTGCCCGAGGCACTTTTACTGCTCACGCCCAGCAGGGGCAGGGCGTCGATTTGCCTGGCCTGGAGCTCAATGCTGTCCAGCTCACGTTCCACATCGCCGGCCAGTTCACTGCGTCCGCTACTGACCAGTTTTTCGCGGGCGAGGGACAGCTTAGCCAGGTGTTGCGAGGCAGTAAACAGCTGGGGCAGATAAGCGCGGGCCTCGTTGGAAGTGGCGTCACTGGCATATTGGCCGAGTTGTTCCAGGCCGGCGCTCAGCTCGCGTTCGGCCTGTAGCAGTAAGGCCTGGGGGTCGCCGGCCAGTTTGCCAGCGGCCAGCAGTTCGGAATTGCTGTAGGTGCTGAGGTTTTCCAGGCTGGGGCGCAGTGCATCGGCCAGTGCGGGCGGCAAAGGAGTGAGTTCGCTTTTGAGAGTGTCGAGGGCGCTGTTGGCATCACTCAGGCGCAGGGCGTCACCGCTGGCCAGGTAGTCCTCGATATTGCGTGCCACTGTGTTGTGGAACTGCTGCGAAAGGCTCAAGTAGCGTTCCATCAGCAAAAATGGGCGTTCCAGGGCCTGTTGTGACCACCACAAGGTTGCACCCAGCGCGAGGCACACGGCGACCAGCAATAGCGTGTTGAGGTTGGTTAGCAGCTTGAGGCGCATGTGGGATTTTGCCTACTACACAGTCAGAAGCGGCAAAAGTTATTGCACTTAAGTTACAGCGTTGTGACGAAAACTCGGGATCAGGGACAAATAGTGGCAATTGGCCTTGTCTGGTGAAAGGGTTGTACCTGATTGCGCCCATTGTTCTTGGCGCGGTACAGCGCCTCATCGGCCTGGGAGGCCATTTGCAGGCTGTCGGCTTCGCCCTGCATCTGCACCACGCCTGCGCTGAAGGAGCACGACAGGTCTGCGGGCTGGGCCGGGTAGTGGATTTCGGCAAAGCGCTGGCGAATCTGATTGAGTACCTTATAGGCCGACTCTTGATCGGTGTCAGGCATCACAATCGCGAATTCCTCGCCGCCGTAGCGGCCAATAAAGTCGCTTTTGCGCAGGCGCTGCTTGAGAAACAGCGCCAGGCTCTTGATCACCCGGTCGCCCATGGGGTGGCCGTAGCCATCGTTGACGTGCTTGAAGTGATCGAGGTCGAGCATGGCAAAGCTCAAGGGGCGGTTCTCGCGGCGGGCGCGAAAGGTGCAGTCTTCGAGCAGTTGCAGGATATGGGTGTGGTTGTACAACCCGGTCAGGCTGTCGCGCACCATCCGCGCCTTGAGATGGCGGGCGCGCACGGCACGGTTGCGTACGGTGGTGATCAGATGGCGCGGCTGGATTGGCTTGGTCAGGAAGTCATCGCCGCCCTCGCTCATGGCATCAAGCTGCTTGTCCATATCGTCTTCGGCCGACAGATAAATGATTGGCACGCTGACGTAGCGGTCGTTGTGGCGGATGACCTTGGCCAGCTCGGTGCCGGTACAGGAGGGCATGTACATGTCGAGGATGATCAGGTCTGGCTGGAAGTCTGCCAGCTCGGCCATCGCCTGGATCGGATCGATCAGGGTGCGGGTAACAATGCCTGCGCTGTTGAGCAGGCGCTCGGTGTGCAGCGCCTGGGCCCGGGAGTCGTCAATGATCAGCACTTTGTAGGGCTCATATTGGGCGACACAGGTCAGCACCTCGATTTTCTCCATCAGGCTGGAGGCTTCCAGGGTGCCGGTCAAAAACGCCTGCCCGCCTGCGCGCACCGCTGCAAGGCGGGTCGGGGTGTCGGTTTCATGCAGGCTGAAAAACAGCAGCGGCAATTTTTGCTCAAGACCGGCCTGGGCCTGGGCGGCCAGTTCAAGGCCAAAACCGGGGCTGGCAAAGTCCACGTCCATCACAATGGCGGCCGGATGACGCTCGGCCATGGCCTGACGAAATGCTGCCGGGCTGCTGATCGCCTGGGCGCTGAGCTCGAAAAACTCCAGCTGCCTGGCTAGTCGGTCGGCGCGCGGCAGGTCTTGCAGCAGGATATACACCGGCTTGCGCAGCGGTGGCAGGTTGATATTTCCCATCAAGTCGCCCTGACGCAGGCCGGTGCGTGACAGGCGCTGCATAAGGCGATTGAGTTCGGTGATGATCGAGCTGCTCAGGCGGCTCTGGTTGGCGGCCATGTCCTGCAGCGCCAGGCCGATGGCCCGCGCCAGCGCGGTATGCTCCGGTTGCTCGAAGCGCTCGGCAAAGCGCAGCAGGCGCAAATTGGCGTCGTCGAGCTCGGCCAGGCCGGCAGGCGACCACTCATTGGCCTGCAGACGTTGCCAGATCTCAAGGATCTGGCGGGCCTGGTGGGTGACACGCTGGGCAAAGTGGTTTTTCAGACGCTCGCGACTGGGATCTTCTTGCTCGGTCATAACCTGGCTGCTGGGTAGGGAGGCATGCTGAAATCGAATGATGGCTCTATGCTAGCAGCTCATTGCAAATCTACGAGTTTCTCCTTGAAATTAACTGTCGGGCAGCCATATTGCCCATCACCTGTGCGCTTGTTCTATAGTGCCGGGCGTAGTGGCCCCCTGAGATAAAAAGCGTGCATGCAAGGCACGATGGGTTAGGGTTGTGGTCGAACCGTTGAATCAAGCATATGAAAGGATATAGCCATGCTGGACTGGAATAAACGTGAGGGCACAGCCCGCGAATCGGTCAAAGAGCCCAAAATACAGTCGCGTGGCTATTTCAAGAGCATCCTGCTGAGCCGTTCCATCGCGGTGCTGGTAGGGATTTTTGTGCTGGTGAACCTGGGTCTGGGCTGGTACTGGAGCCAGGAGCCGGATCTGTTCCCGGTGCAGCAAAACGCGCAATTGGCGGCCGAAAAAGAAGGCAAGCAGATGGTGCCTGGCTTCACCACCGTCGAAACCCTCAAGACCGTGGCCGGCACATTGCTGAGCAAGCCGGGCGGTTACCTGTCCAATGACCGTTTTCCACCGGGCATTTTTCTGGACAACATCCCTAGCTGGGAATACGGCGTTCTGGTGCAGGTGCGCGACCTGACCCGCGCCCTGCGCAAAGACTTCGCCCGTTCACAGTCGCAGTCTGCGGAAGATGCCGATCTGGCCAAGGCCGAGCCGCGTTTCAACTTCGACAACAAAAGCTGGATGCTGCCGTCCAGCGAATCCGAATACCAGGAAGGCATCAATTCCCTGAGCCGTTATCAGGCACGCCTGTCTGACCCTAACCAGAAAAACGCCCTGTTCTATGCCCGTGCCGACAACCTCAACAACTGGCTGGGCGATGTGGGCACCCGTCTGGGCTCCCTGTCGCAACGCCTGTCGGCCAGCGTGGGTCGGGTTAAGCTCAACAGCGCGCTGAAAACCGAAAGCCTGCAACCGGGTCAGGTGCCGGTGGTGGATGAAGAAGTGGTAGAAACCCCGTGGATGCAGATCGACAACGTGTTCTATGAAGCCCGTGGTCAGGCCTGGGCGCTGTCACACTTGCTGCGTGCCATTGAGGTCGACTTTGCCGATGTGCTGGCGAAAAAGAACGCCACGGTCAGCGTGCGCCAGATCATTCGCGAGCTGGAAGCGGCGCAAGAACCGGTCTGGAGCCCGATGATCCTCAATGGCAGCGGCTATGGCGTGCTGGCCAACCATTCGCTGGTCATGGCCAACTATATTTCCCGCGCCAACGCGGCGGTCATGGACTTGCGTCAATTGTTGTCGCAAGGCTAAGCAATGGCCATTTCAGCCTTGGAGGCCGCACACCGTGCGGCCTCTGATGTCGAGCAAGTTGCCTGGGTGGATCGCGATGATTGCCTGCTGGGTGGTCTGCCCCGTCATGAATTGCGCGAGCGCGGCCTGATCGGGCGGGGTACGTTCATTTTGCTGTTCAACTCTGCCGGGGAGCTGTGCGTGCATCAACGCACCCTGAGCAAAGCGCTGTACCCGGGGTTCTGGGATGTGGCAGCGGGCGGCATGGTCGGGGTGAATGAAACCTACGCCGAATCGGCGGCCCGTGAGTTGGCCGAAGAACTGGGTGTGAGTGGTGTGGCGCTGACGGCCCATGAGCGCTTTTACTTCGAGGCTCCGCAAAACCATCTGTGGTGCGCAGTGTTTTCAGCGGTGTGGGACGGCCCGTTGCAGGTGCAGCCCGAGGAAGTGCAGCAAGCGTGCTTTATGCCGGTGGCCGAGGCATTGCGCCTGAGTACGCAACTGGACTACTGCCCTGACTCACTGGATGCGCTCAAGCGTTATATGACCCAGGGCTGACGTTGATTCCCCCTGTGGGAGCGGGCTTGCTCGCGATTCAGTCGACCCGGTTTTTCAGTTGCACCGCTGCGATCCTATCGCGAGCAAGCCCGCTCCCACAAGTTCGTGGCTGGCGCTTTAAAAAATGCCGCCGATTGGCTATTGGGATGCAGCGAGTTTGTCGTTACACTGCGCGACCTTTTTCAGGCTCAGGCGGTTTTCCCCCTGAGTTGCGCTGCCCCTGCCAGAGTGGGGCTTCGCGGTCGGTACACCTTGGCGCAACAGCGTCATGCACCGGCCAATTATTTGTCCTCCGAATGAGGATTGCCGGTGGCCAAAAAAGCCGCATCCTTCGCCGCCCTGGGTGGCCTGGTATTTTCCACCGACGCAGGTCGTCACTGTCCGGACTGCCGTCAGCCGGTGGATGCCTGTACCTGCAAACAAACCCTGATCCCCGAAGGTGATGGCATCGCCCGTGTGCGCCGCGAAAGCAAAGGCCGTGGCGGCAAGACGGTGACCACCATCACCGGCGTGCCGTTGGCTGAAGACGCACTCAAGGAACTGGCCACGACGTTGAAAAAACGCTGCGGCACCGGTGGCGCGTTGAAAGACGGCATCATCGAGATCCAGGGCGACCACGTCGAGCTGCTGCTGGCCGAGCTGGTCAAGCACGGTTTCAAAGCCAAGAAGTCGGGCGGTTAGCAGCCTCTGTGAAAGCCACCGCACAGCCGTTCTGGCGCCCCTCGAAGGCTGGTCAGAGCGTGCTCGCCATGGTTTTCACAGAGCCTGTTATCACCGGTTTCTAAACTCGGCGCTATTGTCAGGGTCTGACTAATCGTCACGTTCACACTTTAGACTGCGCCAGCCTGCTTTCAGGCTGGGCTATTTGACTTATTTATAGGGGACTTCGATGTCCGTACGACGCACACGCAAAGACGATGGCAGCCAATGGACAGTTGCGGACAGCCGCAGTGTTTACGGGATTCGCCATTGGGGGGCCGGGTATTTCGCGATCAATGAAGCCGGTCGCGTAGAAGTCCGTCCGAACGGCCCGAACAGCTCGCCCATCGATTTGTACGAGCAGGTCGACGAGCTGCGCAAGACCAGCGGTTTGTCCTTGCCGTTGCTGGTGCGTTTCCCGGATATCCTGCAAGACCGTGTACGCCAGCTGACCGGCGCATTCGATGCCAACATCGCGCGCCTGGAATACCAGAGCGAATACACCGCGCTGTACCCGATCAAGGTTAACCAGCAGGAAGCGGTGATCGAAAACATCATCGCTACCAAGAACGTGTCGATCGGTCTTGAAGCCGGCTCCAAGCCCGAGCTGCTGGCCGTGCTGGCCCTGGCGCCCAAGGGCGGCACCATCGTCTGCAATGGTTACAAGGACCGTGAGTTCATCCGCCTGGCGCTGATGGGCCAGAAGCTGGGTCACAACGTCTTTATCGTGATCGAGAAAGAATCCGAAGTAGACCTGGTGATCGAAGAAGCAGCCTCGCTCAAGGTCAAGCCACAGGTTGGCCTGCGCGTGCGCCTGTCGTCCCTGGCGTCGAGCAAGTGGGCTGACACCGGCGGTGAAAAATCCAAGTTCGGTCTTTCTGCCGCGCAATTGCTGTCGGTGGTTGAGCGCTTCCGAGCGGCCGGTCTGGACCAGGGCATCCGCCTGCTGCACTTCCATATGGGCTCGCAGATCGCCAACCTGGCGGACTACCAGCACGGTTTCAAGGAAGCGATCCGCTATTACGGCGAACTGCGCAACCTCGGCCTGCCGGTTGACCATATCGACGTGGGCGGCGGCCTGGGTGTGGATTACGACGGTACCCACTCGCGCAATGCCAGTTCGATCAACTACGACATGGACGATTACGCCGGTGTGGTTGTGGGTATGCTCAAAGAGTTCTGCGATGCGCAGAGCCTGCCGCACCCGCACATCTTCTCGGAAAGCGGCCGCTCGCTGACCGCCCACCACGCCATGCTGGTGGTGCAGGTGACCGACGTCG
Source organism: Pseudomonas sp. CCC4.1 (assembly GCF_035019225.1). NCBI lineage: Bacteria > Pseudomonadati > Pseudomonadota > Gammaproteobacteria > Pseudomonadales > Pseudomonadaceae > Pseudomonas > Pseudomonas sp. CCC4.1. The sequence continues at coordinate 24,006 of NZ_JASJWL010000055.1, forward strand.
AGAAACACAACGACGACGTGCCGGTGATCGAAAACAAGGAAAGCCTGCCGGAAACCGTGCAATGGCTGGTGGACCTGCTGGGGCCGACCGACATTGAGATGGTCACCGAAACCTACTGGCGCGCCACGCACTACATGAGCGATATCGCTGCCCAGTACGCTGATGGCAAAATCACCCTGGCGGAAAAGGCCCTGGCCGAGCAGTGCTACTTCGCGGTGTGCCGTCGCCTGCACAACTCGCTGAAAGCGCGTCAGCGTTCCCACCGTCAGGTGCTGGACGAGCTCAACGACAAGCTGGCCGACAAGTACATCTGCAACTTCTCGGTGTTCCAGAGCCTGCCGGACACCTGGGCGATTGGCCAGGTACTGCCGATCCTGCCGCTGCATCGTCTCAACGAAGAGCCGCTGCGTCGCGCCGTGCTGCAAGACCTGACCTGTGACTCCGACGGCAAGATCAAGCAATACGTCGACGAGCAGAGCATCGAAACCAGCCTGCCGGTGCACGGGCTGAACGAAGGTGAAGACTACCTGCTGGGGATCTTCCTGGTGGGCGCTTACCAGGAAATCCTCGGTGACATGCACAACCTGTTCGGTGACACCGACTCGGTGAACATCTACCAGAACGAAGACGGCAGCGTGTACCACGCCGGTATCGAGACCCATGACACCATCGAAGACATGCTGCGCTACGTGCACTTGTCGCCTGAAGAGCTGATGAACCACTACCGCGACAAAGTGGCCAGCGCCAGCATCAGTGCCAAGGAGCGTACCCAGTACCTCGACGCACTGCGCCTGGGCCTGACCCGCTCGTCGTACCTGTCGAGCCACTGATCCCCACGGGCTTCAGAGCTGACCGAAAAACGCCGGCCTGTGCATTGCACGGGCCGGCGTTTTTTTTCGCCTCAGTGTCAGGCGCCGAACCACTGATTCTTGCGCTGCATCTGCCATGCATACACGCCCAGGGTCAGGCTGCGCAGCACCATAAACAGCAGGAAACTTATCCACAGCCCGTGGTTGCCATAGCCGTGCAGGACCCAGGCGGCGGGGAAGGCGATGACCACGCTGATCACCATGGCGTTGCGCATTTCACGAGCGCGGGTAGCACCGATAAACAGCCCGTCAAGCAAGTAGCTCCACACTGCAATCAGCGGCAGCAGGGCCAGATAGGGCAAGTACTGGAAAGCGGTTTCGCGCACAACGGGAATATCGGTCTGCATTTGCACAAACAGATGCCCGCCGAACATAAACAGCAGCGCAAAACCCAGGCTGGCCAATAGTGACCAGCCGCAGGCCACCACCATCGAGCGGCGCAACGCCTCACGGTCGCGGGCGCCAATAGCGTGTCCGCACAGTGCCTCGACGGCGTGGGCCAGACCGTCCAGGGCATGGGCAGCCAGCAGCAGGCCATTGAGCAATAACGCATTGGCAGCCACGGTGGCATCGCCCAGGCGGGCGCCTTGCAGGGTGATGGAGAAAAACACCAGTTGCAGCATCAGGCTGCGGATAAAAATATCGCGATTGACCCCCAGTAACGGCTTCCAGTTGTGCCACATGCCCAGGGCGGCCCACACTACCTTGCCCGGATATCGACGCAGGGCACCGCGGGTCAGCCACAGGCCGAGCAGGGCGCCGCTCCATTCGGCAATCACCGAAGCCGGGGCCGAGCCTGCCACCCCCCAGTCCAGCCCGAGGACGAACCACAGGTTCAGCGCGATATTTACCAGATTGGTCGTCAGCAGGATCGCCAACGGTGCGCGGGCGTTTTGCGTGCCCAAAAACCAGCCTACCAGTGCATAACTGGCCAGTGCGGCGGGCAGGCCAAACAGCCGTGTGTGGAAGAACTCCAGAGTCAGCGCGTGCAGTTCGGTGGAGGGCTGCATCAGGCTCAGGGCCACGCCGCTAAAAGGAATCGCAATGGCCCCCAGCAGCATCGACAACAGCACGCTGAGCAACAGGCCCTGCAGCAGGATTTGCCGCAGCGCGGCGCCATCACCGCGTCCGGCGGCCTGCGCGGCGAAGCCGGTGGTGCCCATGCGCAGAAAACCCATCATCCAGGCCAGGAAGATATACAGGCTGGCGCCCACGGCGACGGCGCCCAGTTGATGGGCGTGGGGCAAATGGCCGATGACAGTACTGTCGACCAACGCTACCAGCGGCACGGAGATATTGGACAGGATCATGGGGGCCGCCAGCGCCCACACCCGGCGATGGGTAGGACGGTCGCGCCAGTCGGCTAACAGGGAAGATGACATGCAGGCTCCTTGGGGGAGCGCGATTGTAGCCGCAAAGCCTGCCCTCACCCCAACCCTCTCCCGGAGGGCGAGGGGGCTGATCTGCGCTTTTGTCCCCTATCCCTTCGGGAGAGGGCTAGGGTGAGGGGCTCTTGATCTTCATCCAGCTGTTATATAGTCAACCCTTAACTGCCCGGTAAACGAGTACACCATGCTGAACAAAGGACTGCTTTTGGCCTGCACGCTGGCGCTGCTGAGCGCTTGTGATTCTTCCAGCGTCGACAAACCCGCCACGCCACAGGTGGCCACGAGCCAGCCGGCTAAACCGGTACAGGACGTCAAAGTGCTGGCCGGGCGTTATGCCGGGCGCGAGTTGAGTGTAGTAGACGTCTCTGAAGTGCAGCTGGACGGGGCCAGCACCTTGTCCGTGAGCTTTTCAGTGCCGCTGGACCCGCAGCAGAACTTTGCCGACAAACTGCATCTGGTGGACGCCAAGGCCGGCAAGGTCGATGGCGCCTGGGAGCTGTCGGACAACCTGATGGAGTTGCGCCTGCGCCACCTTGAGCCGCAGCGCAAGTTGATCCTTACCGTCGACCCCGGCCTGCGCGCCGTCAACGATGCCAAGCTCGCCGCCGAATACGTCAGTCGCCTGGAAACCCGCGACCTGCAACCCACGGTCGGCTTCGCCAGCCGTGGCAACCTGCTGCCCACGCGCCTGGCCGAAGGTCTGCCGGTGATCGCGCTGAACGTCGACAAGGTCGATGTCGAGTTCTTTCGGGTCAAACCCGAGTCGCTGCCGGCGTTTCTCAGCCAGTGGGGGCGCAACAGCAGCCTGCAAAGCTACGAAGCCAGGGATCTGCTGAATATGGCCGATCTGGTTTACAGCGGCCGTTTTGACTTGAACCCGGCGCGCAATACCCGGGAAACCCTGATCCTGCCCACGGCCGGGATCAAGCCCTTGCAGCAGCCGGGAGTTTATCTGGCGGTGATGACCGCCTCCGGTAGTTACAACTATTCGACCCCAGCCACCTTGTTTACCCTCAGCGATATCGGACTTTCGGTGCATCGCTACCAAAAGCGCCTGGATGTGTTCACACAGGCCCTGGAAGGTGGCAGTGCACTGAGCGGCATCGATCTCGAGTTGCTTGATGGCAAGGGCAAGATGCTTGGCCAGGGCAAGACGGGCAAGGACGGGCATGCCGAGCTGGCCTTGCCACCCAAGGCCGAAGTGCTGCTGGCGCGCCAGGGCGACCAGACCAGCCTGTTGCGCTTGAACACGGCGGCGCTGGATCTGGCCGAATTCGATATTGGCGGCCCGCAGGCGCATCCGTTGCAGTTCTTTGTATTTGGCCCCCGTGATCTGTATCGCCCCGGCGAAACCGTGCTGCTCAATGCCTTGCTGCGCGACCGCGACGGCAACCCGGTCAAGCCGCAGCCGGTCAGCGTCGAGGTGCGTCGCCCGGACGAGCAGGTGAGCCGCAAGTTCGTCTGGACGCCGGATGCTTCCGGTCTGTATCAGTACCCGCTGCAACTGGCCGCCGAAGCGCCGACCGGGCGCTGGCAACTGGTGTTCGACTTTGGTGACGGCAAGCCGCAGCTGTACGAGTTTTTGGTCGAGGACTTTTTACCCGAGCGCATGGCACTTGAACTCAAGGGCAGCGATACCCCGCTGAGCCCCGGGCAAACCGCTGAAATCCAGGTTGCCGGGCGTTACCTGTACGGTGCTCCGGCAGCCGGTAACCGCTTGAGCGGGCAGGTCTATGTGCGGCCATTGCGCGAGGCGGTCAGTGCCTTGCCGGGCTATCAGTTCGGTTCGGTGACAGAACCGGAGCTGACCCAGGATCTGGAGCTGGACGAAAGCGTGCTCAACGCCGATGGCAAGCAAACCCTCAGCATCGACAGCCAGTGGAGCGATGCCAAATCGCCGCTGCAACTGATTGTTCAGGCCAGTTTGCAGGAGTCGGGCGGGCGCCCGATTACCCGTCGCCTGGTGCAGCCGGTATGGCCGGCAGACCGTCTGCCGGGGCTGCGTGGCCTGTTTGACGGTGCTGAAACCGATGGCGACGGCCCGGTTGAGTTCGAGCTGCTGGTGGCTGACAGCCAGGGCAACAAATTGGCGGCCGACAACCTCAAGGTGCGTCTGGTGCGTGAACGCCGCGATTACTACTGGAACTACTCGGACAACGACGGCTGGAGTTATCACTACAACGAGAAGTTTCTGAACCTCAACGAAGAGACCCTCAGCCTCAAGGCGGGCGAAACCGCCAAGGTCAGCTTTCCGGTGGAGTGGGGCCCTTACCGCGTAGAGGTTGAAGACCCGCAAACCGGCTTGATCAGCAGCCTGCGTTTCTGGGCCGGTTATCGTGCCCAGGACAACGCCGAAGGCGGTGCCGTGCGCCCCGACCAGGTCAAGCTGGCGCTGGACAAGGCCGCTTATGCCGATGGCGATACGGCCAAGGTCACGGTCACGCCACCTGCGGCTGGCAAGGGCTACTTGCTGGTTGAAGGCAGCGATGGCCCGTTGTGGTGGCAGGAAATCGAAGTGCCGGCCGAGGGCAAGGCCTACGAAATCAGACTCGACCCGAGCTGGGCCCGGCATGACCTGTATATCAGTGCACTGGTGATCCGCCCCGGTGAGCGCAAGACCAATATCACTCCCAAGCGTGCTGTAGGGGTGCTGCACCTGCCCATCGATCGCAGCCAGCGCAAGTTGGCTCTTACGCTGGATGCCCCTGAAAAAATGCGTCCCAAGCAACCTCTGACGGTGAAACTCTCGGCTAAAAATGCCGATGGCAGCATTCCCAAACAGGCCCATGTACTGCTGGCTGCCGTGGATGTGGGCGTGCTCAATATCACTGAGTACCCGACCCCCGACCCGTTCGCCAGCCTGTTCGGGCGCAAGGCCTATGGGGCGGATCAGCTGGATATTTACGGGCAGTTGATTGAGGCCGGGCAGGGCCGTCTGGCCAGCCTGGCGTTCGGTGGCGATGCGGCACTGGCCAAGGGCGGCAAGCGACCTGCCTCCAGTGTCACCATCGTGGCGCTGCAAAGTGCACCGGTGACGCTCAACGAGCAGGGCGAAGGTGAAGTCAGTGTGGATATCCCTGACTTCAACGGCGAGTTGCGCTTGATGGCACAAGCCTGGACCGACGATCGCTACGGCATGGCCGAGGCCAGAACCGTGGTCGCAGCACCATTGGTGGCCGAGCTGGCTGCGCCGCGCTTTCTGGCCGGTGGCGACGAGACGCGGCTGGCGCTGGACCTGTCCAACCTCACCGACAAGCCGCAAACGCTGCACGTGAACCTTAACACCGAGGGGCAACTGAGCCTGTTGGGTGACGCGACACAGAACCTGACACTCAGCCCCGGCCAGCGCAGTACCTTGCAGGTTCCGGTCAAGGCGCTGGGCGGGTATGGCACCGGTGTGGTCAAGGTGACGGTCAATGGTCTGGACCTGCCGGGTGAAACCCTGGCGCCGTTCACCCGCGAATGGACGTTGGGGGTGCGCCCGGCGTATCCAGCATTGCTAAAGCATTACCGTGGTGTGCTCAACGACCAGCCCTGGAGCCTGCCCGAGGGCGAGCTGCAAGCCTTTGAACCGGCCGGGCGTGAAGCCTTGCTCAGCTTGTCGAGCCGCCCGCCGCTGAATCTTGGCGAGCAGATTCGTGCGCTCAAGGCTTACCCGTATGGCTGTTCCGAGCAAACCACCAGCGGCCTGTACCCGGCTCTGTATGCCGATGCAGCCCTGCTCAAACGCCTGGGCCTTGAAGGCGAGCCGGACACCGAGCGCAAACGCAAAATCGAGTTGGGTATCGAGCGCCTGCTGGGCATGCAGCGCTACAACGGCAGTTTTGGCCTGTGGGGCGCGGACGGTCAGGAAGAGTACTGGCTCACAGCCTATATCACCGACTTCCTGCTGCGCGCCCGCGATCAAGGCTACGCGGTACCTCCCGAGGCGCTGAAAAAGGCCAGCGAGCGGTTGCTGCGTTATGTGCAGGAACGCAACCTGATCGAGGCCGACTACAGCGACAACCTCGACCACACCCGCTTTGCCGTACAGGCCTATGCAGCGCTGGTCCTGGCCCGAAGCCAACAGGCGCCGCTGGGTGCGCTGCGCAGCATTTTTGAGCGCCGCAGCGATGCCCGTTCCGGTTTGCCTCTGGTGCAGTTGGCCATTGCCCTGCAGAAAATGGGCGATCAACCGCGCGCCGATCAAGCGTTGGTGGCGGGGTTGGCGGCGAAGCGCAAGGCTGATCAATGGCTGGGCGACTACGGCAGCCCGCTGCGCGATCAGGCGTTGATTCTGGCCTTGCTGGAAGAGAACAACCTGATGAGTGGTCAGCGTGAACAGCGACTGTTCGACCTGTCCGATCAACTGGCGGCGAGTCAGTGGCTGTCGACCCAGGAACGCAATTCACTGTTCCTCGCCGGTCGCGATTTGCTGGGCAAGCCTGAGGCCAGCTGGAGTGCGCAACTCACCAGTGGCGATCAGACCCGCGAGCTGAACAACGCCCGCTCAGGGCTCAAGCTCGACGGGCCGCTGCTAGCCTCGCCCCTGACCCTGCGTAACGCAGGCAGCGCGCCGATTTATCAACAGCTGACGATTTCGGGTTATCCACAGCACGCCCCGGCGGCGGGCGGCGAAAACATGAGCATTCGCCGCGACTACCTGGGTATGAACGGTGAGCCGCTGGATCTCAAGGCGCTGAAAAGTGGTGATCTGGTGCTGGTGCATCTGGCCGTGACGGCCAAGCAGCAAGTGCCTGATGCGCTGGTGGTGGATTTGCTGCCGGCAGGCCTGGAGCTGGAAAACCAGAACCTGGGGCAGAGCGCGGCCAGCCTTGAAAACGCCAGTACTCAAGTGAAGCAATGGCGCGAGTCGATGCAGAACGCCAGCGTGCAGCATCAGGAGTATCGGGATGATCGTTATGTGGCGGCAGTCAAACTGGATGGCTACGGGACCACGCACCTGCTGTACCTGGCCCGTGCAGTGACTCCGGGTACCTACCGGGTACCGCCGCCGCAAGTGGAGTCGATGTACCGGCCCAACTGGCAGGCCGTGGGGGATGCGGTGGGGGAGATGGTGATCAAGGGGCGTTAGGTCTGTGGCCGCGGTAGGGTTTAACAGGTACACCGGGTACATATCCGGCATTCGCGTTTGAACGGGATATTGGTTTCGCCCTTACGGCGAGTCACTTTTTCCAGACGCCGAAAAAGTAACCAAAAAGGCTTGCCCCTGGCGTCCGGCCTTCGCTGCGCTCAGGTTCCCTCGCTCCGGTCCCACTGCGCAGAACCTCCACTCGGCCTCCCGATGGGGCGGGTAGATCAACAGCCGTCGAGGCGGCCGACCGGCCGGCCTGTTTGAATGCAGGATCTGCGACCGACATATTTCCCTGTGGGAGCCGGGCTTGCCCGCGATGCAGGCACCTCGTTCTATCTGGAGGAACAAAGTGCTGGCATCGCGCTGTCTCTTATACACATCT
>NZ_JASJWL010000056.1:0-30981 GCF_035019225.1 Pseudomonas sp. CCC4.1
AGATGTGTATAAGAGACAGACCTTGGCGCCCGCCCCTACCACGACACCATTTTCCAGAGTGGGGTGGCGCTTGCCCTTGTTCCAGCTCGTACCCCCCAGGGTCACACCCTGATACAGGGTCACGTCATCCCCGATTTCGGCGGTTTCACCAATCACGATACCCATCCCGTGATCAATAAAGAAACGACGCCCGACCTTGGCCCCCGGGTGAATTTCAATCCCGGTCAGCCAGCGCCCGAAGTTGGACACCAGACGAGCCAGCCACTTCCAGCCAGCCTGCCACAACAGCGCCGACAAGCGGTGAATCCAGATCGCATGCATCCCCGGGTAGCACGTCAGCACTTCAAAAGCATTACGGGCTGCAGGATCACGGCGAAACACACTTTGGATATCTTCACGCAGACGCTCAAACATCATTAATCCTTGCGCTTGAGCAGCTCGCCACGGGCTGCTTTTTGGGTTTCGGTGAGAATGCCACGCAAAATATTCATCTCGGCACGACTGACAGCACTGCGACCGTAGAGCCGACGCAGACGCGCCATGAGGTGGCGCGGCTTTTCCGGATCCATGAATTCGATAGCTACCAGGGTTTGCTCCAGATGCTCATAAAAGCGCTCCAGCTCATCCATGGTGGCCAGCTCGCCACTCTTGGTGGACGCCACCTCTTCTTTCTCGATCTTGCTCGGCTGCCCCTGGGCCGCCAGCCAGGCCATGCGGATCTCGTAGCTGAGCACCTGCACGGCCGCGCCGAGGTTCAGGGAACTGAATTCGGGATCAGAGGGGATATGCACATGGAAGTGACAACGCTGCAACTCGTCATTGGTCAGACCGGAGTCTTCACGACCGAACACCAGCGCGATTTCCGCACCCTGGGCCGCCTCTGCAACCACTTTCTGCCCGCACTCGCGCGGATCCAGCAGCGGCCAGGGGATACGACGGTCGCGGGCACTGGTACCCAGCACCAGATTGCAGCCCACCAGGGCATCTTCAAGGGTCGCGACAACCTGTGCATTTTCCAGAATGTCACCGGCGCCCGAGGCGCGCGCGTCGGCCTCATGGTGCGGGAACACCCTCGGCTCAACCAGAACCAGCCGCGACAACCCCATGTTTTTCATGGCACGCGCAGCACCGCCGATGTTCCCGGGATGGCTGGTATTGACCAGAACGACACGAATATTAGGCAGCAAAGGAAGCGCTCACAGACCAGCAAAAGGGAGCAAATCTTACCTAAGCAAAACGTCATAAGCTACGAAAGCTAACGCAAACCTTCATCTACCAAAGTTTTCTGATAGAATATTCGGCTTTCTTTAACAACCTTAGGTGAAACGTCCATGCAGCCCATGCTGAATATCGCGCTGCGCGCCGCCCGCAGCGCCAGTGAATTGATTTTCCGCTCCATCGAGCGCCTGGATACCATCAAGGTTGACGAAAAAGACGCCAAGGATTACGTCTCTGAAGTCGATCGTGCTGCTGAACAGAAAATCATCGACGCCCTGCGCAAGGCTTACCCGACGCACGGCATCCTCGGTGAAGAAACCGGCATGCACCCAGGCAGCGGTGAAGGTGAAGACTACCTGTGGATCATTGACCCACTGGATGGCACCACCAACTTCCTGCGCGGCGTTCCACACTTCGCCGTCAGCATCGCCTGCAAATACCGCGGCCGCCTTGAGCACGCAGTGGTTCTTGACCCGGTTCGCCAGGAAGAATTCACCGCCAGCCGTGGCCGTGGCGCCCAACTGAACGGTCGCCGCCTGCGTGTTAGCGGTCGTACCAGCCTGGAAGGCGCCCTGCTGGGTACCGGGTTCCCGTTCCGTGACAACCAGATGGACAACCTGGACAACTACCTGGGCATGTTCCGCAGCCTGGTTGGCCAGACTGCCGGCATCCGTCGCGCAGGCGCTGCCAGCCTGGATCTGGCCTACGTGGCTGCAGGTCGTTTCGATGCATTCTGGGAGTCGGGCCTGTCCGAGTGGGACATGGCTGCAGGCGCACTGCTGATTCAAGAAGCAGGCGGCCTGGTCAGCGACTTTACCGGTAGCCACGATTTCCTTGAAAAAGGTCATATCGTTGCCGGTAACACCAAGTGCTTCAAAGCTGTCCTGACTGCAATCCAGCCTCACCTGCCAACCTCGCTGAAACGCTAAGCGAATACCGCAGACAAAAAAAGCACCCTTCGGGGTGCTTTTTTTTTGCCTTGCAATTACCCCACCCTGTGGGAGCGGGCTTGCCCGCGATAGCATCACCGCGATTTGCCTGACAGACCGAGCTGCCTGCATCGCGAGCAAGCCCGCCCCCACAAGAATTTAATTCAGGATCAGCTTGCCTTCCTTGTCCACGGCAATTTCATTGCCCGGCTCGTGATCCATACGCACCTTGCCTTCCTTGCCATTGAGCGAATAGCGCACGTCATAGCCGACGACCTTGCTGCTGATGTCATTGACCGTGTTGCAACGCGTCTGGGTCGTGGTGTAGGTATCACGCTCCTGCATGCCTTCCTGCACCTTGTTACCGGCATAACCGCCACCCACCGCACCGGCAACCGTCGCGATCTTTTTGCCGTTACCGCCGCCCACCTGATTACCCAGCAAGCCGCCGGCGACAGCACCAATCACGCTGCCGACAATCTGATGCTGATCCTTGACCGGCGCCTGACGCGTCACAGTCACATCCTTGCACACCTCACGCGGCGTTTTGATCTGCTGGTTGACCGGCACAACGGCCAGCACCTGCGCAGACTCAGGGCCTTTCACCAAGCTGTAAGTGGCAAAAGCACCACCGGCTGTAACACCGACAGCACCCAGTACAGCACCCACCAGCAATGACTTGTTCACGTGAACCTCCAGACCATCTTAAGTGGGAACAGTCCCACACCAATCCTGGAGTTGGAGCACAAAAAAAGGCGCGAGTTCAATAACTCGCGCCTTTTAGGTGACAGTCGTCGATAACTATTGGTTATGGACGATCATCAACTTCCTTCTCACTCGCCGCAGGCGGGATCAGATCCTCTGCACTGAGATTCAGCCAGATCAGCACCACGTTGGCGATGTAGATCGACGAATAAGTACCCGCCAGAACACCCACGAACAGGGCAATCGAGAAGCCCCACAGGTTGTCGCCACCGAAAATCAGCAATGCGGCAATGGCCAGCAAGGTGGAGATCGATGTCGCCATGGTGCGCAGCAAGGTTTGCGTGGTCGAGATATTGATGTTGTCGATCAGGCTGGCCTTGCGCAGAACCCGGAAGTTCTCGCGCACCCGGTCAAATACCACAATGGTGTCGTTGAGCGAGTAACCGATGATCGCCAGCACCGCCGCCAATACCGTCAGGTCGAAGGTGATCTGGAACCACGACAGCACGCCCATGGTCACGATCACGTCGTGAACCAGGGACACGATCGCGCCGACAGCGAACTTCCACTGAAAGCGGAAGGCCAGGTAAAGCATGATGCCGCCCAGCGCCATCAGCATGCCGAGGCCGCCCTGGTCGCGCAGCTCTTCACCCACCTGCGGGCCAACGAACTCGACGCGCTTGATCACCGCCGGATTGCTGGTATCTGCCTGACCCAGCGCAGCCGCTACCTTGTTGCCCAGCAACGGATCATCGCCGGGCATACGCACCAGCAAGTCGGTCGTCGCACCAAAGCTCTGCACCACGGCATCGTGGAAGCCGGCCGAAACCAGTTCGTTACGCACCTTGGTCAGATCAGCCGGCTTCTCGTAGGTCAGCTCGATAAGCGTACCGCCGGTGAAGTCCAGGCCGTAGTTCATGCCCTTGTGGAACATGCTGAACAAGGCCAGCACGGTAAGCAGTACAGTGACGCCGAACGCTACGTTGCGAACGCCCATGAAGTTGATTGTACGTAACATGGCAGCCCCTTAAATCCACAACTTCTTGAAGTCCCGACCGCCATACACCAGGTTGACCAGTGCGCGGGTGACCATAATGGCCGTGAACATCGAGGTAAAGATACCCAGCGACATGGTCACCGCGAAGCCTTTAACCGGCCCGGTACCCATGGCGAAGAGGATCCCGCCGACCAGCAGGGTTGTCAGGTTGGAGTCAACGATGGCGGTAAAGGCACGGTTGAAACCTTCGTTGATCGCCCGCTGCGGTGTCATGCCATTGGCCAGCTCTTCACGTATACGCGAGAAGATCAGTACGTTGGCATCGACCGCCATACCCATCGTCAACACGATACCGGCAATGCCCGGCAGGGTCAGGGTTGCACCCAGCACCGACATCAGCGCCAGCAGCAAGACCATGTTGCCCGCCAGTGCCACCGTCGCGATCACACCGAAGAAACGGTAGATGGCGATGATGAAGATCGACACGAACAACATGCCCCACAGCGATGCATCGACACCCTTGGTAATGTTGTCAGCACCCAGGCTCGGGCCAATGGTGCGCTCTTCAGCGAAGTACATTGGCGCGGCCAGACCACCGGCACGCAACAGCAGTGCCAGCTCGGAAGCCTCACCCTGGCCATTCAGACCGGTAATCCGGAACTGACTGCCCAGCGGCGACTGGATGGTCGCCAGGCTGATGATCTTCTTCTCTTCTTTGAACGACTGAACCGGTACGTCCTTCTCGACACCGTCAACCACTTGCTTGGTGTAAGTCGTCACCGGCTTCTGCTCGATGAAGATTACCGCCATGCTGCGACCAACGTTGCTGCGCGTCGAACGACTCATCAGCTCGCCACCGTGACCATCAAGCTTGATGTTCACTTGTGGCCGGCCGTGCTCATCAAAGCCTGCCTGAGCATCGGTTACCTGGTCACCGGTGATGATCAGACCACGCTCGATTTGCGCGCCAGGACGGTTACCTTCACGGAACTCGAAAGTTTCGGACGTCGCTTTGGAAGCGCCCGGCTCGGCCGCCAGACGGAACTCAAGGTTGGCCGTCTTGCCCAGGATACGCTTGGCTTCGGCGGTGTCTTGCACGCCCGGCAGCTCAACCACGATGCGGTTGGCACCCTGACGCTGAACCAGAGGCTCGGCAACACCCAACTCGTTGACCCGGTTACGGACGGTTGTCAGGTTTTGCTTGATGGAATATTCACGGATTTCCGCCAGCTTGGCCGGGGTCATCGCCAGACGCAGAACCGGCTGACCGTTCAGGTCTGCAGCGGTAATGTCGAAATCATTGAAGCTTTTACGGATCAGGCTACGCGCTTGCTCACGGACAGCTTCATCAGTGAAGCCCAACTGAATGGCACCGTTGAGTTGCGGCAGGCTGCGATAACGCACTTTTTCTTTACGCAACAGGCTTTTGACATCGCTCTCGTACACTTTCATGCGTGCATCGACAGCTTTGTCCATGTCCACTTCCAGCAGGAAGTGCACACCGCCCGACAAGTCCAGACCCAGTTTCATCGGGTGAGCACCCAGACTGCGCAACCATTGTGGCGTGGTCTGTGCCAGGTTGAGCGCTACGACATAATCGTCACCCAGAGCCTTGCGTACAACATCCTTGGCTGGCAACTGGTCGTCTTTCTTGACCAGGCGCAGCAAACCACCTTTGCCGTTCTGGGCCAGGGAAGCACCCTTGACTTCAATGCCTGCATCCGTCAGCGCCTTGCTTGCGCGATCCAGATCAGCTTGAGTGACCTGCAGGGCCGTGCTCGCACCCGACACTTGAATGGCCGGATCATCAGGGTACAGATTGGGAGCGGAATAAATAAAACCGATCGCCAGCACTGCCAGGATCAGTATGTATTTCCACAGAGGGTATTTGTTCAGCATCAATCACGCCGCCCGCTTAAAACGCGGGGCGCCTTGCGCGCCCCGTCGATTGTTGAAAGTTGAAACTTAGATCGCTTTCAGCGTGCCTTTAGGCAACGTGGCTGCAACCGAGCCTTTCTGAATTTTCAGCTCGACAGTGTCAGACACTTCGATGACAACAAAAGCATCGGAAACCTTGACGATTTTGCCGGCGATACCGCCAGTGGTCACGATTTCGTCGCCTTTTTGCAGGTTACCCAACAGGGCTTTCTGCTCTTTAGCGCGCTTGGCCTGTGGACGCCAGATCATCAGGTAGAAGATGACCAGGAAGCCGACCAGGAAGATCCATTCAAAACCGCCACCCATTGGGGCAGCAGCAGGTGCAGCAGCGTCCGCGAAAGCGGAAGAGATGAAAAAGCTCATTAAGCACTCCAGTTGCAATGTTGTTTCTTAAAGGTCCGAAACTCAGTCCAAGGGCGGCACAGGCAGCCCGCGCTTGGCATAGAAGGCGTCGACAAAGGTGGCCAATGTACCCTGTTGAATAGCCTCGCGCAAACCAGCCATGAGCACCTGATAGTGGCGCAAATTATGGATGGTATTGAGCATGCTACCCAGCATTTCGCCGCACTTGTCCAGGTGATGCAGATAAGCGCGGGAGAAGTTCTGGCAGGTGTAGCAATCGCAGGTCGGATCCAGCGGCGAATCATCATGGCGATGGAACGCGTTGCGGATCTTGATTACACCCGTGTCGATAAACAGATGCCCATTGCGGGCATTGCGGGTTGGCATCACGCAATCGAACATGTCCACACCGCGGCGCACACCCTCAACGAGATCTTCCGGCTTGCCAACCCCCATAAGGTAACGAGGTTTGTCAGCAGGCATCATCGCCGGCAGGTAATCCAGCACCTTGATCATTTCGTGCTTGGGCTCGCCGACCGACAAACCGCCGATGGCCAGGCCGTCGAAGCCGATCTTGTTCAGGCCTTCGAGCGAGCGCTCGCGCAGGTTCTGGTGCATGCCGCCCTGAACGATACCGAACAGTGCCGCCGTGTTGTCGCCATGGGCATTCTTGGAGCGCTGCGCCCAGCGCAACGACAGCTCCATGGAGACACGGGCAGTGTCTTCATCGGCCGGGTACGGGGTGCATTCGTCGAAAATCATCACCACGTCAGAGCCCAGATCGCGCTGGACCTGCATCGACTCTTCGGGGCCCATGAACACCTTGGCACCATCTACCGGCGAAGCGAAGGTCACACCTTCTTCCTTGATCTTGCGCATGGCGCCCAGGCTGAACACCTGGAAACCGCCGGAGTCGGTCAGGATCGGGCCCTGCCACTTCATGAAGTCGTGCAGGTCGCCGTGTTTTTTGATGACTTCAGTGCCTGGGCGCAGCCACAGGTGGAAGGTATTGCCCAAAATCATCTGCGCGCCGATCGCTTCGATATCGCGGGGCAGCATGCCCTTGACCGTACCGTAAGTACCGACCGGCATGAACGCTGGGGTTTCAACCACACCACGGGGGAAGGTCAAACGACCGCGACGAGCCTTGCCATCAGTGGCCAGCAGCTCGAAGGACATACGACAGTTGCTCATGCTTGATCCTCTGGGGCCGGGGCTGGAGCCGTCGGCGCAGGATTGCGGGTGATGAACATTGCATCACCGTAACTAAAGAAGCGGTACCCATGCTCAACCGCAGCCTTGTAGGCCGCCATGGTTTCGGGATAACCGGCGAATGCCGAAACCAGCATCAGCAGCGTGGATTCCGGCAGATGGAAATTGGTCACCAGCGCGTCAACCACATGAAAGGGTCGACCGGGGAAGATAAAGATATCGGTATCGCCACTGAACGGCTTGAGCACGCCATCACGCGCGGCACTTTCCAGCGAACGCACGCTGGTGGTACCCACGGCGATCACCCGTCCGCCGCGCGCACGGCATGCAGCCACGGCATCGACCACATCCTGGCCCACTTCGAGCCATTCGGTGTGCATATGGTGATCTTCAAGACGCTCGACCCGCACCGGCTGGAATGTACCCGCGCCCACGTGCAAGGTCACGAATGCCGTCTCGACGCCTTTGGCGGCGATGGCCTGCATCAGCGGCTCATCAAAGTGCAGCCCTGCCGTTGGCGCCGCGACGGCACCCAGGCGCTGGGCGTAGACCGTTTGATAGCGCTCGCGGTCCGAACCTTCGTCCGGGCGGTCGATATAGGGCGGCAATGGCATATGCCCGACACGGTCCAGCAGCGGCAATACCTCTTCGGCAAAGCCCAGCTCGAACAGCGCATCGTGACGCGCCAGCATCTCGGCTTCGCCACCGCCATCAATCAGGATCTTCGACCCGGGTTTTGGCGACTTGCTGGAACGCACATGGGCCAGCACGCGGTGGCTGTCGAGCACCCGCTCAACCAGAATTTCCAGCTTGCCGCCCGAGGCCTTCTGGCCAAACAGACGGGCCGGAATCACCCGGGTATTGTTAAACACCATCAAATCGCCCGGACGCAAATGTTCAAGCAAATCAGTGAATTGACGATGTGCCAGTACGCCGCTCTCCCCGTCCAGGGTCAGCAGGCGACTGTTGCGGCGCTCCGCCAAAGGATGGCGTGCGATGAGCGAATCAGGGAGTTCGAAAGTAAAGTCAGCAACGCGCATGATAGGTTTCGTCTAGCAGGGCCGGGGAGTTTAACGGACTTGGCAAAAATAGACCAATAAGTTGTTGACCGACCTAAACCTCATCTCTATACTTCGCCGCCATTGAGCCCTGATGGCGGAATTGGTAGACGCGGCGGATTCAAAATCCGTTTTCGAAAGAAGTGGGAGTTCGATTCTCCCTCGGGGCACCAAACATAGATTCAAGGTGCCGCTCAATGCACCCTGGATACACAGAGAAACCGGCCACCGCGCCGGTTTTTTTGTGCCTGCGATTTGTCCCGCCCGGGCTGACCTGCTTGCCCTCAGCCCGTACCCCCATCACCCACAGGTTATGGCGCTCAAGATTGCGGAACGCGCTCGATATAGGATTTGAAGCACTGCCCCTTCACCTTGTTGCTGAACTTTTCTGCAGCAGCCCATTTTTTTTCTTTTGTATCTTCTATCGGGTATGCCTGGGCATCGCGCACAAACAGCACGCGCATCTTCCTGGTGATGTCTGAAGGCTCATGGTAGGCATCGTAGACATAATCTACGGGCCTGCCCTCCTGTCGACTCAACATGATTGAGGCCGCATCAAGTGCCCAGCCGTCGCAATAAGACACTTCGCCGTTACTGAACTGGATAACGCCGTCCTTCATGGTCCAGGCCCCGACTCCGCCCGCTGCGAGCAAGCCCATTGCAGCTACCAGGGCTGACGCTGTCTTGCGCATGTTCATCTTCCTTCCCTGAAAAAACCGGAGGGTATCACCGCATCAACCTAAATGCCGAAAGCCTCTTGTGCTGCCCCTTGGCCTTTTTTTTCGCCAGCAGAAAAGCGATGATCGCCGCCCGGCATCAACGTAGAGGATCTTTTCGATGGAATTGCCACTGGAATCAGTCGCCCTTTATGCACTCAAGCTGGCGTACGAGTCCGAAGGTTCGAGCCCGATTTTGCGCGACGACCCGGCCATGAGCGACTATCAACGCGATGTCTTTGCCTTTGACCTGCGCAAGGGCGATATGGGCGCCATCCAGGATAAAATCGAGCGCTGTGTGGCACTGGCGCTGGACGCCCTGGGCGGCGCGCAAACGGTCATGGGCCGCGAACTGCAAAAGCTGGCCGCCGGTTTCAGCAGTGCACAGACCCCGGAGCAAATGCACCCGGCGCTGCTAACGCTCAAGGATTACCTCAAGGACGTGCAGTAATCACTGCCCCTGGACGGACTCGATATAGGCCAGCAGATTGTCGATCTTCTCTTGATCGCTGATGCCCCAAAAGATCATCCGCGTGCCGCTCACCACTTTTTTCGGTGCTTCTATATAGGCCGCCAGTTTTTCCCGCGTCCATACAACACCTGAGTTTTTCATGGCGTCGGAATACTGGTAGCCCTCGCTGGTGCCGGCCAGCCGTCCGATCACACCATTGAGTTGCGGACCAAAACCATTGCGGGCGTTTTCGCCGATGCTGTGGCAGCCGCCACAGGTTTTGGTGAACAGCTTGCCCCCCGCTTCGGCATCCCCTGCAGCTATCGCGCCGTGACTCAACAGCGCGGCACAAAGGCTAAGGGTCAACAAGGCTGGGTACTTCATCGGTCACTCCATCAGGTAAGGGTGTTCAGGCTCAGGCGGCAATTATGCCTGCCCGCCAGCGGTTACACCTTGCTGGTGGTCAAGACAGGGCTTACCCGGCAAACCCGCCTTCATCCAGAAACGTACGTTCCTCCACGGTGGTATCGCGCCCCAGCACATGATTGCGATGGGGGAAACGCCCAAAACGCTGGATGATCACGGCGTGTTCTTCAGCCCAGACGCTGGCTTGCGGCCCAAGCCTGTGGTGCAGTTGCAGGGACAGTTGTTGGTCGGCACTGTCTTCGGAATGCTCGAACGGCAAATAACAGAACACTCGCAAGTCGGCCTCGAACGCCTTGTCCATACCGCCATTGATCATCTCCCGCGCATAAAAGCGCGCCAAGGAGTCGGTGGCAAACATATGTGCGGTTCCACGAAAGGCATTGCGCGGGTACTGGTCCAGCAGCAACAGCAACGCCAGGGCGCCTTCAGGTTGCGCCAGCCAGTGCTCCAACTTGCGACTGGCCGCCAGGAAGTGGGCGCTGTAGAAAGTGTCGCGAAACAAGGTGTCGAAGGCTTCATCCTTGGCAAACCAGTGCCTGGGGCCAGCCTTTTTCCAGAACTCGATTACCGCCTGCGGTGTTATTTGCTGATCCTTCCCGGTCGCTGCCACAGTTTATTCCTCAGGTTGTTGGCCAAGCCTCAACTGTAGGCCTGCTCCGCCAGCAGCACCACCGCAATCAGGATCATTATCGCCCCCGATACCCGGCTGACATTCTTTGCAGCACCTGGCCGGGTGCGCAACACGGCGTGGGCACTGAAACCCACCGCCAGATACACCAGCGCACAACTGACCGCATGCAGCCCGCCCAGGGCAATGATCTGTGTCGGTATCGACCAATTCGACAGCGGGTCGGTGAACTGCGGCAAAAGCGCCAGAAACAACAGCAGCACCTTGGGATTGAGGCCGCTGACACACAACCCCTTCCACGCCCAGCGCGACCATGAATCAGACGCCTGCCCCTGCCCGGACTGGGGGGTTGCGGGGTCCCTGAGCATGCACACACCCAGCCAGAGCAAATACAGCGCCCCCGCAACCGTCAGCACGCTGAGGATCATCGGATTGCGCGCCACCAGCCCGCCCACGCCCGCCGCCACAATCACCGTTGCCAGCAAATGCCCCGAGAGCATACCCGCCACCGCTGGCGTCACCAGCCGCCCGCGCATGCCCGCGGAAATCGCATAGGCCCAGTCTGCGCCGGGGGTGATGATAAACAAGAACGATACCGCCCAAAACGCGGCCAGGACGCTGAGAGTCACGGGACATTTCCTTTCTACACTGGAACTTTGATGATGAGAGATGGGGCACAAGCCCCGCGCCGCTGCTTTCTGGGAAGGTCTAAGCGGGCAAAAGAAGAATAAGCAACTGCCGCCAGGATTATCTTTCGTTTATCCTAAGCAACAGTTATTAACGGGAAAGGTTCTTCCATATGGATCGCATTGACAGGAATATTCTTGCGCAGCTGCAAGCTGATGGCCGACTTTCCCTCACCGAACTCGCAGAACGGGTGGGTTTGAGTCTCTCACCCTGCCATCGGCGCGTACGGGCGCTGGAAGACTCGGGGGTGATTCTTGGCTATCGCGCCCTGCTGGCGCCCGGCGAACTGGGACTTAACTTTTCCGCCATGGTATTTGTCACCCTGCGCGAAGTGACCCGTCAGGCGATTGCCGATTTTGAAGCGGCAGTGATCGAGACCTCGCAGATCGTCGACGCACAAAGGCTGTTTGGTGACCCGGACTACCTGCTGCATGTGGTCGCCGCCGACCTGCCGGCCTTCCAGCAGCTCTACGATGAGCGCCTGACCTCACTGCCCAATGTGCAACGCCTGACGTCCACGCTGGTAATGAAGCGGGTTATTCAGGACCGGATGCTGCCGTTGTGAGGCGGCATAAAAACATGTGGGGGCTGGCTTGCCTGCGATGCAGACGATGCGCTGTCACTGTAAAACCGCAGTGATCCAATCGCGAGCAAGCCCGCTCCCACAGGACGAGTGCAACCCGCCAATTAATCCGCCAACGGCATCAGCCCGACGGTCAGGGCATCAAGCAAAGCACTGACCTTGGGCAGGGCCTTGCGGCTTTTTGGCCACACCAGGTTGATCGCCAGCCCCTCGCTCGCCAGATGCGGCAGCACCTGCACCAGTGAACCATCAGCCAGATGCTGCTTGATCAGCCAGGTGGGCAGTTGGGCGATGCCGCATCCCGCCAGCACTGTCATCACTTGCCCTTCACCATCTCCTACGATGTACCTGGCGGGCATCACCCGGCGCTCTACCTCTCCGGGGCGGCTGCCTGCGAAGTTCCAGGGGCTGACCGTGCCGTCGGCCCGCCCATAGGCCACACACTGGTGATGCTCCAGATCGCGGTCGGTCACAGGCGTGCCGTGAATGTTCAGATAAGCCGGCGCAGCACAGAACACATGCCGCTCACGCCCCAGAAAACGATGCTCCAGCGCCGCTGGCCAGATATCCGGCCCACCGACCCGCACGACAATATCCACACCCTCTTCGACCGGGTCGATAAAGCGGTCGGAGAACGAAATATGCGGCAGCAGCAGTGCGTGTTTTTGCACAAACTGCAAAATCACCGGCAACGCCTGCAAACGCCCGAAGGCCGCCGGCAAGTCAATGCGGATCCTGCCCTGCGGCTCGGCATTGTCGGCCTGCATGGCCAACTCGGCCTCCTCCAGTTCGGCCAGAACCCCGGTACAGGTCCGGTAAAAAGCCGCTCCGCCATCGGTCAATGCCAAGCGCCGCGTGGTGCGCTGGAACAAGCGCACCCCAAGCCTGCCTTCCAGCCGGGCGATGCCCTTGCTGATCGCCGAGGCCGTCAGGTTCAAACGCTCGGCAGCAGCCCTGAAGCTGCCCGAGTCGGCGACACAGACAAATACATCGATACCTTTCAGGCGCTCGGAAGCAAACATGCACGCCCCTCATTAGTGAATTCAGTTCATCTTATTAGATAAAAGGCATCCTAAATACGCCAGCAATTCCCCAGTAAGCTTTTACACCACGAACTTACTCAAGCATCAGGCGTATTTATGACTTCGCACAAACCCACCGTTTTAATCACCGGCGCCACCGGCCAGATCGGCGGCGACACCCTGCGCAACCTGCTGGCTGACAAGACCATTACCCTGGTCGCGGCCGTGCGCTCCCACGCCAAGGCCCAGCCATTTACTGCACAGGGCATTCGCACCGTGATCATGGATTTCGACCAGGAACACACCCTGGCCCCGGCGCTGGAGGGTATCGACCGCGCCCTGCTGGTCACCGGCTACACCGTGGACATGCTGCGCCAGAGCAAGGCATTCATCGACCAGGCGAAAAAATCCGGCGTGCAGCATTTGGTGCATCTGGGCGCCTGCGGGCGGGACGACACCACCATCGGCCACTGGGCCTGGCACCAGTTTGTAGAACGTTATATCGAGTGGTCCGGTTTCTCGTTTACCCATTTGCGTCCCGAGTGCTTTATGCAAAACCTGCTCAGCTACGATGGCACCCGCGCAGTCATCAACGGAGTGATCGAGCAGTACACCGGTGATACGCGGTTCAGCTGGGTTGACGGCGAAGATGTGGCCCGGGTGGCCGCACAAGCTTTGTTGCACCCGCAAAAGCATGCAGGTCAGACCTATCGACTGGGCTACGACGTACAGTCCTATGGCGATATCGCCGCGATCATGACCCGCCTGCTGGGCCAGCCATTTCGTTATGACGCACAGTCACCGGACGTATTTGTGCAGAACATGCGCGCGGCAGGTGCAGAAATGGCTTATATGACCTGCGTACAGGACAACTTCACGCGCATGGCCGCCGGGCAAATTCCCGGGGTTGAAGAAACCTTCGACAACTTCAGCCAGATCACCGGGCGCCAGCCGGTGCGCTGGGAAGACTTTGTGCAAAAGCACCGCAAGATGTTTGCCTATTGATTCAACCCTGTCGCCGCTGCCACAGGCTGCGATGGGGCGCGCAGCCAGCGGCAGTGGCTACAGGTCAGCTGTGCAAGGCAAACGGTGTCACGCCAGTTGCTGGCGCATCGCCATTTCCACCCCGCGAATCTCGGCCAGGCCCTTGAGGCGACCGATCAGCGAATAACCCGGGTTGCTCTTGCGGTGCTGGTCATCGAGCAACTGATGACCGTGATCCGGGCGCAGCGGCAAGCGCGGGCCGCCCTCACGTTCACGACGCAGGTCCTCGGCCACCAGCGCACCGATCACCCCGACCATGTCCACATCCCCTCCCAGGTGATGGGCTTCGTGGAAACTGCGCGGATCGGCCTCGCGGCGGGTCGAGCGCAGGTGGGTGAAGTAGATGAAGGGCGCAAACTGTTTGGCCATCGCCACCAGATCATTGTCTTCACGCACGCCATAAGACCCGGTGCAAAAAGTCAGGCCATTGGCCGGGCTTGGCGCGGCATCCAGCAACCATTGCGCATCTGCGGCAGTCGACAGGATACGCGGCAGGCCCAGCAACGCCCGCGGCGGATCGTCCGGGTGGATGGCCATGCGCACACCCACTTCCTCTGCGACCGGAATCACTTCACGCAAGAAATGCCCCAGGTGCTCACGCAACTTCGCCTCGTCGATCTCGGCGTAGGTGCGCAGCAAGGCGCGGAAATCTTCCAGGCTGTAGTGCTCTTCTGCGCCAGGCAGACCGGCAATCAGCGTGTTGACCAGGCTGGTATTCTGCTCGGGGGTCAGCTTTTCAAAGTAGGCCCTGGCTTGCGCGATATCCTCGGCACTGTACTCGGCCTGCGCCTCCGGGCGCTGGAGGATAAACAGGTCAAATGCGGCAAAGGCGGTCTGGTCAAAACGCAGGGCCCAGCCACCGTCATCCATCTCCCAGGCCAGGTCGGTGCGGGTCCAGTCCAGCACCGGCATAAAGTTGTAGCAGACGATATCAATGCCGCAACTCGCCAGATTGCGCACGCTTTGCTGATAGTTGGCGATGTACTCGTCACGGCGACCACAGCCGCGCTTGATGTCTTCGTGCACCGGGATGCTTTCCACCACCGACCAGGTCAGGCCAGCGTCTTCGATCATCTGCTTGCGTGCCGCAATCGCTGCCACCGGCCATACCTGGCCATTGGGGATGTCGTGCAAGGCAGTGACAATCCCGGTGGCTCCGGTCTGGCGCACATCTGCCAGTGAAATCGGATCCTGGGGGCCAAACCAGCGCCAAGTCTGTTCCATGTCTATCTCCCTTCTTGTTAGTTATGTGCTGCAAAAGTTTTTAGCTGAGCCGCCATACCGGCCTGCTCAATGGCGCTGTAAGCGCGCTGCACCGCATCGCGAAAGGCCGACCGCGCCGACAGCGCGAGCGGGAATACCTGCTCCAGATCGAGAAAGGCATCGACGCGCTGTGCCCCGTCAAGGCTGCCCGCCAGATCGGCAAACGTGGCGCTTAGCGGATCATCGACCACATGGGCTTCACGGCCCGGCAAAGGCCGGGTGCAGTAGTGAATCCAGGCTGCAACCCCCAGCGCGATACAGTCAACGTCGCGCCCCGCTTCAAGCAGTGCCTGTGCACCCTGGAGCCAGCGCTGCGGCAGTTTTTGCGAACCATCCATGGCGATCTGGCGCAACCGGTGTTGCAGGCTGTCATTGGCAAACCGCGCGCACAGGTCACGGCCATAACTCGTTACGTCGATCTGCGCCGGCATATCCAGCGTCGGTGCGGCCTCTTGGGCCATATAGCGCTGGATAAACAACAGCAAATCAGGATCGCTGATGGCCTCGAATACTGTCTCGTGGCCCGCCAGCAAACCGATATAGGCCAGCAGCGAATGGCTGCCGTTGAGCATGCGCAGCTTCATGGTCTCGAACGGCCGTACATCCGCGACCATCTGCACGCCGTCCAGCTCCCAGTCCGGGCGCCCCTGGGGGAAGTGATCCTCGATCACCCACTGGCTGAAGCTTTCACACACCACTGCCGCGGGGTCCTGGCAGCCAAGCTGCTGCAGGTCGCTGAACGCCTGCGCATCCATGGCCGGAACAATGCGGTCGACCATGCAACCGGGGAATGCCACGTGCTGCCCGATCCAAAGCGCCAGCTCACTGCCTTTAACCGCCAACCCCATGACCGCCTGACGGGTGCGCTGGCCGTTGTCCGGCATGTTGTCGCAGCACAGCACGGTAAAGGCCGGGATACCCGCCTGGAACCGGCGGCGCAGGGCCTCCAGCACAATCCCCGGTGCCGTACGTGGTGCTTGCGGGTGGGCAAGGTCGTGGATAACGCCCGGGTCTTGCAGGCGTAACTGGCCAGTGGCCGGGCTCAGGCAATAACCTTTTTCGGTAACCGTCAGGGTCACAATCCGCGTCTGCGGATCGGCCATGCGCTGCAACAGCTGCTCCAGTTCCGCGCCGCCATCACCGGCGTACAGGGCCTCACGCAATACCGTGATCTCGCGCAACGTCACCTGCTCGCGGTCACGATACTCGGCCACCGAGTAACGGCATTGCTGCTCGCGCAACTGCTCTACCAGGGTCCGGTTGGAACGCAGGTTGGCGCTGCACAAGCCCCACGGACCCTCACCGTGACGGTTGTGATGGCGTTGCAGATAGACCGCCTGGTGAGCACGATGAAACGCCCCCAGGCCCAGATGCACGATCCCGATTTCAGCTGCTGCGGCCACTGCGGGTACTGGTTGAATCACAGGCATCGACAGGCTCCTCAAGGATGGCTCAGGGCGGCAGCCGGCAAGACGCTGCCTGCTGGTGGTACGGCTTCATCGATCACCGGCAGTGGTTTGACATAGCGCGCTACACATACTGCACCGATGATGGTCAGCACACCGGCCAACAGGAAGGCGCTGGTGAACGAACCAGTGAACTGCACCAGGAAGCCGGTCAGGGTCGGACCGATAATGCCCGAGGTGTTGGCCAGAAAATGCATGAAGCCACTGACTCCGCCGACGCGGGCAGCAGGTACCGTGTCCTGGATGATTGCCCAGTAAATGGCACCGGTGAGGTACAGAAAGAACACCGCCAGGGCCACCAGAATCACGGCCGGGTACAGGGTGGTGACGAGCCCGGCAAGGCCGATGCACACGGCACAGGCCAGCAGACAGGTCACCAGTACCACTTTGCGTGAAAACATCATCCGCCCGGTTTTCTTGAACACGAAGTCGGAAATGAAACCGCCCAGTGCCAAACCGAGGAAGCCCAGCAACCATGGAATGACCGTGGCGATACTCATCTCTTTAACGTTGAGGCCGTGGGCCATCGTCAGGTAGCTGGGGAACCAGGTCAGAAAGAAGAACAGTGTGTAGTTGTACGAAAAGAACGCCAGCGAGGTGAACAGCACGGTCGGCTGCTTGAGGTAGTAACGCAGCGGGTGCACCGGCTGCGCCGCCATCTCGCTCTGGCCTTCGCCTTGCGCAATCTCTTCGGCAACCTTGCCGGTGGGCTTGTCCTTGACGAATTTGTACCAGACCGCCGCCCACACCAGGCCAATCAGCATGATGATGATGAACGACACCTTCCAGCCGTAGCTGATGGCGATAAAGCCCACTACCGGTCCGGAAATCGCCCCCCCCAACGGGGTGCCGGACATGGAGGAACCCAGCGCCCGCGCCCGTTGCTTGGGGGTGTACCAGTTGTTGACCATCTTGCTGGTGGTCACGCTCAACGGGCCTTCACCCATGCCGAACAGGATGCGGATAAACACCAGCGACATAAAGCCGACGGTCAATACCGTCAGACCGCTGAACAACGACCACAGCACCATGGCCAGCAGCAGTGTGGTTTTCGCCCCGTAGCGGTCAGCAGCCCAGCCGCCGATAAAGTTGAATGCCGCATAGCCGACGAAAAAACTGCTGAAAATCATGCCCATCTCACCCGTGGTCAGACCGTAGTCTTTCTGGATGAAGGGGGCGGCCACAGACAATGCCGAGCGATCCAGGTAGTTAATAACGCCTGCCAGGAACAGCATGATGATGACTAAGGTACGACCTTGACCAAACATTGGAACCTCCCGCTTGTTTTTGTATTCGGTGAGGGTGCCCGCTGGGGGCACGTGTATCGGTTGAATCCTTGACGCCGAAAGCCGTAACGCCTGACCTGTAGCCGCCGGAAGCGCAGCGCGGCTGCGCTTCTGAACGGCTACAGGGCGCTGTTGAGTTGCACCAGCACCTTGCGGGTCTGCTCGGGGTGGTTTTCGATCAGGGCAATCGCTTCGGGCATTTCATCGAACTGGATGCGGTGGCTGATCATTTCCTGAACCTGCAACTTGCCGCTGGCAATCAGTTCAATCACCCGCGCGAACTTGCGGTTGTTGAGCCGCGATCCCACCAGGGTCAGTTCTTTCTTGATCATTTCCAGCTGCACCAGATCGGTGGGCGTGGTGCTGAAACCCAGCAGGCCGATACGGCCGGCCGGTGAGGCAATACGCACCATTTGCGGCATCAGCGCCGGGATGCAGGCAGCATCGACAATCAGTGGCACGCCTTCGCCATGGGTCAACTCGCGTATCGTCGCCTCTACATCCACTTCCTTGCCGTTGAGGGTGCGGCTGGCGCCCAGGGCGCGGGCGGTTTGCAGGCGCTCGTCAATCACGTCAGTCACGGTAATGTCGGTCAGCCCCAATGCCCGGGCCATTTGCACCAGGGTCAGGCCGATCACCCCGGCGCCGTAGATCAGCAGGCTGTCGCCGGGGTGCGGCTGCATGCGATCCAGCACGTTAAGGGCAATGGAGTACGGTTCCACCAGCGCGGCATGGCTCAGCGACATAGTGTCCGGCAGGCGATAAACATTGCTCGCAGGCACGCAGACTTGCTCACTGAAACCACCGTCACGGTGCACACCGATCACTTGCAGTTGGGTGCACACATTGGGCCGATTGATGCGGCACGGGTAGCAGGTACCGCAACTGATCACCGGGTCGATGCACACACGGTCGCCGACCTTGATCTGCGCAACGTCTGCACCCACTTCGCTGACCACTCCGGAAAACTCATGGCCGGTAATCCGAGGGAAGCGCACAAAGGCGTTTTGCCCGTGAATGATGTGCAGGTCCGAACCGCAGATTCCGGCATAGGCGACGTCGACCCTGACTTCACTGCGAGACAGTTGCGGGACATCGACCTGGGCCAGGCCGAATTCAAAGGGAGCTCTTACTTGAAACGCTTTCATCGGGTAACTCCTGCCAGGACATGACGCCCCGTTTTTTATAGTTATTAAACAGTCGAGCAATCAGCTTTAAGCGGTATTACCAGTGCCAGAGCGTGCCATCTTCCAGGCGGTTGACCGGCAGGCTGGCGCGCTTGTAGGGGTACCTGGCAGCCAGTTCTTCGTTGATGTCGACGCCATGGCCCGGGGTTTCACCCGGGGTGAAATGGCCGTCCTCAAAGCGATAGGCATGGGGGAAGACATCATCAGTCAGCGGGTCGTGGGGCATGTGCTCCTGAATGCCGAAGTTGGGCACCCAGGTATCGAAATGCAGCGCCGCGCCCATGGTCACCGGCGACAGGTCGGTGGCGCCATGAAAGCCGGTGCGCACCTGGTACAACGCGGCAAAGTCGGCGATCCGCCGTACATGGGTAATACCGCCCGCGTGAACCAGGGTGGCGCGGATATAGTCGATCAGTTGTTCCTGAATCAGCTCGCGGCAGTCGTGAATCGAGTTGAACACTTCACCCACCGCCAGCGGGGTTGTGGTGTGCTGGCGGATAAGTCGAAATGCCTCCTGGTTTTCTGCCGGGGTGCAGTCTTCCAGCCAGAACAGGTTGAAAGGCTCCACAGCCTTGCCCAGGCGCCCCGCTTCGATCGGTGTCAGGCGGTGGTGAACGTCATGCAGGATGTGCAGGTCATCGCCAAAGCGCTCGCGCACGGCGGCAAACAGCTTGGGTACATGATTGAGGTACTTGGCGGTGTCCCAGACATGCTCTGCTGGCAGGTCGCTGTCGGCCGGTTCATAGCGTTCGCCACTGCGCTTGGCCACGCCATAGGTGGTGGCAATGCCCGGAATGCCGCATTGCACACGCACCGCCTTGTAGCCCAGTTCCACATGACGGGCCACTTCGGCCAGGCAGCCTTCGATGTCCTTCCCCGTGGCATGCCCGTAGACCATTACCCGCTCGCGGCTTTTGCCGCCGAGCAGCTGGTACAGGGGCATGTTGGCTGCCTTGGCCTTGATGTCCCACAGTGCCACGTCAACGGCGGCAATGGCGGTCATGGTCACAGGGCCACGGCGCCAGTAGGCACCGCGGTAAAGGTACTGCCAGATGTCTTCGATACGTCGCGCATCACGTCCGATCAACGCGGGCAGCACGTGTTCTTCGAGGTAGGCGACAACCGCCATTTCGCGGCCGTTCAAAGTCGCATCGCCAATGCCGTAGACCCCCTCGTCAGTGACGATTTTCAGGGTGATCAGGTTGCGACCCGGACAGGTGACAATCACGCGTGCTTCAACAATTTTCATCGGTTCAGGCCTCGGCGACAGAAGAAAATACAGGCATGTTCAGGCTTGGCATGGCCGCTGCGGGAATCAGCGCGCCGGGATGCTGCACCACTTCTGCGGCCAGCGTGTGCCCCCAGCGCGCAGCCTGTTGCGGCTCACCGCCTTGCAAGCGGCAGGCAAGGTACGCAGCACTGAAAGAGTCACCTGCCGCCGTGGTATCGACGATCTGCCGCACCTGTTCGGCGGGCACCTCGAAACGCCCGGTCGGGCACTGGATAAGGCACGAAGCCGGGCCACGCTTGAGAGCCACTTCGCCCACACCAAACCGGGCATAGGCGCCAAACAGGGCTTCGGGATCGGCATAGCCGAACAACGCAGCATCGTCTTCCCAGGTGATCAGCGCCAGATCGGTCAGGCGCAGCATGTCGCTGTACGCCTTGCGTGCAGAAGACGCATCTGGCCACAGGTGTGGGCGGTAGTTGTTGTCAAAGACAATGCGCGTGCCGCTCTGGCGAGCCTGGCCCAGGGCCTGCATCAGGCGCTCGCGGCCGCCGGCGGTGAGGATCGCCAGGCTGATGCCGCTCAGGTACACATAGTCGTAGTCGGCCAGGGCGCGCAGTACGTCATCGGCTTCTGGTCCGTCGAAAACCCGTCGGGCGGCGGCTTCTCCGCGCCAGTAGGCAAAGCGGCGTTCACCCTGGTCATCGGTCTGGATGAAATACAAACCGGGCAGCGCGTCCTTGATCACTCGCACATGCTGATCGCCGACACCCTCATCACGCCAGAGCTGGCGCATGGCAACGCTGAAAGCGTCTGCGCCGATGGCGGTTACATAGTCGGCAACAATACCGTTGCCAGCCCCCAGACGTGACAGATAGACCGCTGCATTGAGCGTATCGCCGCCAAAGGTCTGGCTGAAAAGCGCTCCTGGCAGGCCGCGCATCTCAATCATGCACTCGCCCACCAGAGCGACTCGTCGGGGGTGGGGCAAATCGGCCTGTGGGCAATGCCCGAGGGTTACCGTCATCACTTCGCGCCTTGTTTTTATGGGTCGCTTGGCGTCGATACAGGCACGGGTCGTGTCCTTGCATCGAGCTGATTATTATTTTCGGAACGGCGTTTCATTTCATTGCTTGAGGGCGAGTTTAATCAAAATCCCCGCACCGTCAAGAAAAATGAAACAGCGTTTCGTTTCCCTACGGTATATCCTTGTTTTTTTCATTTGCGTTGGAGCCTTCATGGACAACAGCACCACCCAGAACAATGAACTGGTCTCTGCAGTCGGCCGCACCATGGCCGTGCTTGAAGCGCTGGCCGAGCACCCGGAAGAGAGTGGCGTGTCCGAAATCGCGCAAAAACTGGATATGTCAAAAAGTACGGTCTATCGCTTTTTGCAGTCGCTCAAGGCCCGTGGTTATGTGGTTCAGGATGCTGAAGACCGCTACCGCCTGAGCGTGCGGTTGTTCGAACTGGGTGCCCAGGCCCTGCCCCATCTGGATATCGTGCGCGAAGCCGAGCCGGGGATGCGCCGGATCAACGAACTGACCGGGGAAACCGTGCACCTGGGCATCCTCGACGAAGGCAGCATCGTCTACGTGCACAAGATCGACTCCAAATACAACCTGCGCATGTATTCGCGTATCGGCCGTCGGGCGCCGCTGTACTGCACCGGCATCGGAAAGGTGCTGATGGCCTGGCTGAAAGAGGATGAGTTGCTGGCACATTTGCGCGAAGAGAGCTTCGAGCGGCGTACCGCCAACACCCTCACCAGCATCGACGAATACCTGCAGGAACTGGCTGTGGTACGCCAGCAGGGTTATGGCGAAGACCATGAAGAATTTGAAGACAACATGCGTTGTTTATCAGCCCCCATCCGCGACCGTTTCGGCCATGTGATTGGCGGCATGAGCGTATCCTTCCCGTGCTTTCGCTTTCGTGAGGAACTGAAACAGGACTACGTCAAACAACTGATGGAAGCCTCGCAGCAGGTTTCAAGTCAGTTGGGCTGGCATCCGCAAGGTTAAAGTAGGGGGCTGTTGCGCTGTGTGGTAAAGCGCAGCCCCTGCGCTAACGCGAATACAACCCAACTGCAATAAACACCTTGAATGCGATAAACTGCCCGCCGTTTAAAAAACGGCAAGGACTTCACCGGCTAGCCTCTCGCACAAGGATCGTCATGTTCAAACCCTCTTTCCCCCTCGCCCTGACAGCGGTGCTGCTTGCAGGTTGCCAGTCAGCGACCATTGACCCCGATAGCCCGCCCAAGCTCACCCAAGCCCAGGAAAAGGAGCAGGCGGTACAACGCGGTGTGTATGAAAAACTGATCAGCAGTGTGCTCGCCCGTGAGGGCGACCTGGCTAATGCCCAAGGGCGCGATGGCAGTTTCAATCTGATGCTGACCCTCGATGACAAGAACCGCATCATTGGCTGCGGCACTCAACCCAACAAGAAAGTGGATGCCAGGGTTTACCCCTACAATCGCAAGCTGGCTCTGGACCTGCGGTCGATCTGCTGGACAGCGGTGTTCCCCGAGCTGCCCTCGTCACTGATCGACCCCAAGAGCAAGACGGCAAGTGTCGTGGCGCCGGTTCTGGTGTATCCATTGGTTGGGCTTTCCCCCGAGACCCGGGCACGGCGCGATGCGGCTTTGCAGGACAAGGCGCAAAACGACTTTTTGTTCAAGCAACTGCTCGCGCCGATGCCCATCGACAGCATTGGTGTCGCCACGCTGATGATGATGACTGACAGCACCGGCCAGGTGCGCGAATGTGCCGCCAGCCTTGATCCGCACGCCATGCGCCCTTCTGAGTTCAGGCAGGACGATGGGTTGCTTGCAGGACTGGTTCAGCGCTGCAAGCAACTGGACTTGAGCGCCATGCCGGGCTTTGTGCCCAACACCCAGGGCATGAGCAGCGCGTTTTATCGCGTCGAGTACACGCCCTGGAAAGCCGGGCTCAAGCCCGCTCAATCGCAAAGTTGTTCCACGACTGGCTCACAGGCATCAACTCAAGGCTGTTGATATTGATGTGCGCCGGCTGGTTGAGAATCCAGAAAATCGTTTCGGCTATGTCCGCTGGCTGAATCGCCTGGGCGCCGGCGTAGACCGAATCATATTTGGCCTTGTCCCCGGCAAAGCGCACCAGCGAAAACTCGCTCTCGCACAGGCCAGGTTCAAGGTTGGTGACGCGCACGCCGGTACCCTGCAGGTCACAGCGCAGGTTCAATGAGAACTGCCGCACAAAGGCTTTGCTCGCGCCATACACATGACTGCCAGGGTACGGCCAGTTACCGGCAATAGACCCCAGATTGACGATGCCTGCCCCGGCACCGTGAGCGATCAACCGTGGCAGCAGCAAGCGCGTGCTGTACAGCAGGCCCTTGATATTGGTGTCGACCATGGTCTCCCAGTCATCCAGCGAGCACTCGGGGGCTGGCGCGGTGCCTAATGCCAGCCCGGCATTATTGATCAGCCCGCGTAACCTGCTGAATTCCGCAGGCAGATGTTCAATGGCCTGCGCCATCGCGACACGGTCACGCACGTCCACCACCAGCGGCAAGATTCTGGCTTGCGCACACAGCTCGTCAGCCAGTGCATGCAGGCGCTCGGCCCGGCGACCGGTAAGCACCAGCGACCAGCCTGCGGCAGCAAAACGACGGGCACAGGCTTCGCCAAAACCGGACGTGGCACCGGTAATAAAAACAGTCGGCATCATAGACAGCTCCTTGGGATCGATCAGGACCACGACCGGCCCAGCAGACCAACGCCTGCCAGCACCAGCAATAGCCATTGGGTAAAACGGGCGGCCTGTTCGGCCTGGATACGCGCGAACAATTGTTGCCCCAGCCACAGCCCCAGCAGCAGCGCAGGCAGCATCAGCAATGCCTGCCGGCCTGTGCCGGGGGGGATGGCCAAAGCCACCGCCAGCCCGGCCAGCGCCGCAAGATCGACGGCAAAAAAGAACATGATCAGCGTCGCCCGCAACGCCCGGGCCCGCAACCCGCAGTGGCTGAGCCACGCCACTACCAGCGGCCCGCCAATACTGAATGCGGCGATCAACGCCCCGCTGCTGCCCCCCACCAGCCAGGCACCGGCGCGACCCTCGCCCATCGGCAGGCGAATACGCGCCAGACCCAGAATCGCCAGTAGCCCCACCAACAGGTAGACCCCCACTGTCAGCCCACCGCTGTCGATACCCGTCAGCAACCAGATACCGCACGGCACTCCGCACGCGGCCGCCAGCAGCAGGCGTTTGAGCAGCGGGTAATGCGCCTCGCGCCAGGCACTGCGCAACAGCATCACACTGGACCCCACCTCCAGAAACAGCACCAGCGGCACCGCCTGTTGCAGCGACCCGAGCATCGCCAGCCCGACCACGGCAATGGCCGCAAAACCAAACCCCGTGAGCCCGCGCACCACAGCCGCCACCAGTACGCACAGCGCACTCAGGGCCCAACTTGCTTCAGGGTTCATACACTGCTCCAGGGTGCTCAATGGCGCCACTGTAGTCAGCCGCGCGCCCCGAGGCTTAGATCCAGTCGGGGCTTTCGATGGGGCCAGAACTGGCCCTATCGAAAACCCCATCTGGATCTAAGGATTGCCCCCGGCCGTGACTAGTCTGCGAGCAACTGGCCGCACCGGACCGACCCTCAGGAGTGACATGCATGGCGACGAATCTGAACCACCAATGGATGCCTTTTACCGACAACCGTGAGTTTCACCGCGCACCGCAGTTGTTCGTCCGCGCCGAGGGCGTTCGTTACTGGAATGCCGAGGGCCGCGAACTGCTCGATGGCAGCTCCGGGTTGTTTTGCAGCGCTGCCGGCCATGGCCGTACCGAGATCGCCGAGGCGGTGTGCAAGCAATTGCTGACCCTGGATTTCACCCCGCACTTTCAACGGGCTTCGCCGTTGTCTTTCGAGCTGGCGGAACGCTTGAGCGACTTGTTGCCTGCTGGCCTGAACAAACTGTTTTTCACCAACTCCGGCTCCGAGTCGGTGGACAGCGCGATGAAAATTGCCCTGGCCTATCACCGTGCTCGCGGCGAAGCCCAGCGCACCCGGTTTGTGTCCCGCGAGTGGGCTTATCACGGCGTCAACTTTGGCGGCGTGGCCCTGTCGGGGATGATGCGCAACCGCCAGGCCTTCGCCACCGGCGGCCTGCCCCACGTCAGCCATATGCGTCACACCTGGCAAGAGGACCAGCGCTTTCAGTTGGGCGAACCGCAGCAGGGCGCCGACCTGGCCAGCGACCTGGAACGGATCATCGCCATGCATGGCGGCGACAGCATTGCTGCCTGCTTTGTGGAGCCGATTGCCGGCTCCATCGGCGTGTATGTGCCGCCTGTGGGCTACCTCAAGCGCCTGCGCGACATTTGTGACAAACATGGGATTTTGCTGGTGTTCGATGAAGTCATCACAGGTTTTGGCCGCACCGGCCAGGCGTTTGCAGCACAGAGCTTTGAGGTGAAGCCGGACCTCATCACCCTGGCCAAGGCCCTGACCAATGGCGCAATCCCGATGGGTGCCGTGGCGGTGGACGAGGCGGTTTACGACACCGTGATCAATGCCAGCAAAGGTGGCGGCCCGGAACTGTTCCACGGTTATACCTACTCCGGGCACCCGGTGGCCTGTGCGGCAGCGCTGGCTTCGCTGGATATTTACCGGGATGAGGATTTGTTTGCCAAGGGCGCGCAACTGGCGCCGTATTTTCTGGAGTGCCTGAGCGGGTTGCAAGGCCTGCCACAAGTCAGCGACTTGCGCGGTTATGGGTTGCTCAGCGGAATACAGCTGACGCCGGGGGATGCGCCGGGAGCCAAAGGTGCGCGGGTGCAGAGGGCGCTGTATGACGCCGGGTTGCATGTTAAAACGACCGGGGATGCGATCATCTTTGCCCCGGCGCTGGTGACTGGGCGGGCGGATTTGGATGCGATGTTTGAAGTGTTGAGAGAGACGTTGGGGCGGGAGGTTTTGTAAGGCTAAAGCAAGTCCCTCACCCTAGCCCTCTCCCAGAGGGAGAGGGGACTAAAAGCAAAGGCAGAACTGACCGCACGCGGCTGCGAGATCTCCCCCCATCAAGCGCCCTCTCCCTCTGGGAGAGGGCTGGGGTGAGGGGCTTTCAGCTCGCGCCACGCCTCACCCAGCGCCGCAATCCCCGGCTCGATCAGTTCTTCGGCAATCGCCCCGAAGCCCAGCCGAAAGCAGTTGAGCGGCCGCTGCTCGCTCAAATAATGAATATCCCCCGGTTCAATCAACACACCACGCCTGGCCACCAGCCGCTGCAACACCCAGGCATCCACATCCGGCGGGCAACTGACCCACAGCGACGAGCCCCCCGCCATGCCGCTGGCATTGAGTTGCGGCAAATGCTCGGCCATGGCCCGGCTGATCACCCGCCACTTGCGCGCCAGCCGATCGCGCAACCGCCGGGCATGGGCATCGTAATGGCCCATCGATAAAAACAGCGCCAACGTACGCTGGTTGTTCGACGGCGGATGCCGGTAGATGTAACGGCGCAGCGCCCGCAGTTCATGGATCAGCTCGGCATCCGCGGCAATAAATCCCAACCGTACCCCCGGCAGCA
The DNA here is from genome assembly GCF_035019225.1 of Pseudomonas sp. CCC4.1. NCBI lineage: Bacteria > Pseudomonadati > Pseudomonadota > Gammaproteobacteria > Pseudomonadales > Pseudomonadaceae > Pseudomonas > Pseudomonas sp. CCC4.1. Next base: position 26,967 of record NZ_JASJWL010000056.1, read on the forward strand.
GGCTTTTGGTCAAGCTGCCCAGATAGATCACCCGTCCGCTGTCATCAAAACTCTTCAAAGCCGGATGGTTGCTGCCCAAAAAATTCTGTTCGTTTTCGTAATCGTCCTCAATGATCAACAAGTCATTTTCACGGGCACTGGCCATCAGCTCCAGGCGTCGGTACAGCGGCATGGTCACGCCAGTGGGCGACTGATGGCTGGGCGTGCAAAACACCATCTCGCAGTCGGCCAGTTGCTCATTGACCACCAGCCCCTGGCGATCAATGCGCAGCGGTTTCAACGCGCAGCCACTCAGACTGAAAATATTGCGCGCGTCCACATAGCCCGGATCCTCCAGCCCCATCACCAGCCCTGGGCGGCCCAGCAGCCGGGCGAGCATATACAGCGAATTCTGCGTGCCGATGGTGATCATCACTTCCTGCGTCGACACGCTGATCCCGCGTTTGGGCAACACACGCTGGACGATCTGTTCGACCAACAACGGATCGTCGAGCATCACTTGATCATCGACCCAACTGCGCATATGTGCGCCGGTGCTGGCGATGCGCGAACAGTCGCGCCAGCGGGCAGCGGTTTGCTCATCCGCCTCGACCTGACCATAGATGAACGGGTAGCGATACTCACGCCAGTTGCGCGGCTTGACGATGGCCCGCAACTGCGACGAACTGCTTTGCAGGCGCGCCTCCCAGTCCGGTGCATGGTCGGGGCGCTCGAAGATTTTTTGCGTGGCGGGTTTGAGGCTGACATTGAGCTGCTGGCGCAGGTACTTCTCGTTGATAAAGAAACCGCGCCGGTCCGATGGGATCAGATAACCATCCTGCACCAACTGCTCATACACCAGCACCACAGTATTACGCGACACGTTGAGCAGCTCACATAGCTTGCGCGATGACGGCATCGGCTCACCGGGCGGCATGGCACCGTCCAGAATCGCGCTGAGCAAGCTCTCGCGCAGTTGCTCCTGTAAGCCCCGGCCAGCTTCGAAGGGTCGAAAATAACGCTCCAACATGGTTCAAGCTCCTGGCCCGGCGCCCCGTCATGGCGCACCCGATGCGCTACAGCCCTTGCCACACAAGGCCTGCAACGACCTCTGGCACCACAGTTTGCAGCAACTGGATCTAAAGCAAGCGCCGAGCCAGCGCCTAAGATCGGGCTGACAAAAAAACAGACATCCCCCAGCCCGGAGTCTCACCATGCTCAAGCCCCTGAACAAATGGATCCGTCGCACCGTCTTGTTGCCCCTTACCGCTCTGAGCCTGGTAGCCACTGCCCACGCTCAGACCGTGACCATCGGCGTGCAAAGCATGTTTGCGCCCTGGAAAGACGCCATCGCGCAAAAGCAGTTCGAGCAAGCCACCGGCTGGGATATCCAGTGGCGCAACTTCGACAGCGGCGGCGACGTGATGATGGCCATGGCCTCGGGCGATGTGCAGATCGGGGTCGCCGGCAGCAGCCCGATTGCCGCCGCCGTGAGCCGCGGTGTGGATGCGCAATTGTTCTGGATTCTGGACAACATTGCCGATGCCGAGGCGCTGGTGGTACGCAATGGCAGCGGTATCGTCGCGCCACAGGACCTGGCCGGCAAAACCCTCGCCGTACCCTTTGTCTCCACCACCCACTTTCACGCGTTGTTTGCCCTTGAGCAGTTTGGCCTGACCGGCAAGGTCAAGGTTATCAACCTGCAACCTTCGGATATCCCCGCAGCCTGGGAGCGCGGAGATATCGACGCGGCGTTTATCTGGGATCCGGCCCTGGGCCGTCTCAAGCAAAGCGGCCATGTGCTGTTGACCTCGGGCCAACTGACCGACTGGGGCAAGGCCACCTTCGACGGCCTGGTGGTAGATAAACAATTCGCTGCCGCCAACGGTCCCGGCATGCAGGCGTTCACCCAGGTGCTGCAAGACAGCACCGCGGGTTACGTCAAGGCGCCAAAATCCTGGACCGCCGACTCGCCGCAGGTCATCAACGTGGCCAAGCAGTCCGGGGCCAAACCTGAAGAAGTACCACCGGTGCTGGCGCTGTACCAGTTCCCGCTGGCCAGCGAACAGGCCGGCCCGACGTGGCTGGGCGGTGGCGCTGCCAAGGCACTGGCCGCCACCGCCGAGTTCTTGAAAGCTCAAAAGAAAATCCCGGCCTTGCTGCCTGACTACAGCGCGGCGATCAACCCGACGTTTGTGCAAAACGCCCAATAACCCGCTCCCACAGGGCATCAAGTTAATTGACGAGGAACACGCCATGCCCCTCAGCCTAAAAATTCATGATGTGTCGGTGCTCTACCCCGGGCAGCAAAAGGGTCAGCCGGTAAGGGCTCTGTCCGGGGTCAATCTGGACATTGCCGCCGGTGATTTTGTCGTCGCCCTGGGTGCTTCAGGGTGCGGCAAGACCACACTGCTCAACCTGATGGCCGGGTTTATCCAGCCCAGCAGCGGGGTAATTACCCTGGGCGACTATCACGGCCAGGTGCCCGAGCGCATCGACGGCGCCGAGCTGCGTGACCAGGTCACCGGCCCCGGCGCAGAACGCGGTGTGGTGTTCCAGAAACATGCGCTGCTGCCGTGGCTGAATGTGATCGACAACGTGGCCTTCGGTCTCAAGTTGCGCGGTATCCCCAAGGTCGAACGCGAAGAACGTGCCCTGCATTTTTTGCAGTTGACCGGGTTGGCGGAGTTTCGCGATCACGCCACTTATCAGCTGTCGGGCGGCATGCAGCAACGTGTCGGGATTGCCCGCGCCCTGACCAATGACCCGAAGATGCTGCTGCTCGACGAGCCCCTCGGCGCACTGGACGCCCTGACCCGCGAACGCTTGCAGGAGCTGATCCTGGAGATCTGGCAGCGCACGCAAAAGATGATGTTTTTTATCACCCATGACGTCGAAGAAGCGCTGTTTATGGCCACCCGACTGATCATCATGTCGCCACGCCCGGGGCGTATCACCCACGAGTTTTCGGTGGATTTCGGCCAGCGCTTTCTCAAGTGCCGCGACGCTCGCGCCGTAAAATCCAGTCCCGATTTCATCGCCCTGCGCGAGCAGATCCTGAGCATCATCCACGGTGACGAGGAGGCAGCGTAATGAGCCTTTTGGACGAAAAACAACGCAATGCCGTGCTGCGCACCCTCCATGAACTGCGCCGCGCCGCGCCGGCAAAGCCGGGCGAGCAATATGGCGCACCGGGCAACGGCTCCAGTATGGGGCTGAGCCTGGGCACGATTTGTGTCGTGTTCGCCTTGTGGTTTTTCGCCACCAATGGCGGTTGGATCAAGCCGCTGTTTTTGCCCTCGCCCCAGGCGGTATGGGCGCAGATCGTGGATGTCAGCCGCAACGGGTTTGCCGATGCCAGCCTGTGGACACATATCGGCTGGAGTGCCCTGCGGGTGTTTGGCGCCTTTGCGCTGGCGGTGGTGACGGCAATCCCGGTGGGTATTTTGATGGGGGTCAATCGGGTGGCCCGAGGCGTGTTCGACCCACTGGTGGAGTTTTACCGCCCGCTGCCGCCGCTGGCCTATCTGCCGTTGGTGGTGATCTGGATGGGTATCGGTGAAGGCTCAAAAATCCTCCTGATCTACCTGGCGATGTTTGCCCCGCTGGCACTCAGTGCCCGGGCCGGGGTCAAGTCGGTGGCCATTGAGCAGATCCACGCGGCCTATTCGATGGGCGCCAGCCGCGGGCAAGTGCTCAGGCAGGTGATCATGCCGGCAGCCCTGCCGGAAATTCTGACCGGCATGCGCATCGCCATCGGCTTTGGCTGGACCACCCTGGTGGCCGCCGAAATGGTCGCGGCCACGGCCGGGCTGGGCTTTATGGTGCTGACAGCGTCCAAGTTCATGGCCACTGATGTGGTGATCATGGGCATTCTGGTGATCGGAGCGCTGGCCCTGCTGTTCGATCTGGGCATGCGCTGGCTGGAGCGCAAACTGGTGCCTTGGAAGGGCCGGGGATAAATGAAAACCCGTAGCCGGCCCAGTGGGAGCGAGCCTGCTCGCGAAGGGCGTTCGCCTGTCTCTTATACACATCT